>NZ_JBFTSN010000012.1:0-50652 GCF_056400045.1 Paenibacillus sp. 01L418 | reverse complement strand
TTCGTCAGCGTTGTAACAAGAACCCGTTCATCCTTCGCAATGCGATCCCGAATCTCGTTCAACAAGTCATCGATTTGTCCCTTCGTTGGGCGGACATCAATGATCGGATCAATCAGACCAGTAGGACGAATAATTTGTTCGATCATTTTGTCGGTGTGCTCTATCTCGTATGGACCTGGCGTTGCGGATACATAAACGAGCTGCTTGGCCTTCGCCTCGAACTCCTCGAAGCGCAGCGGCCTGTTATCCATTGCTGACGGAAGGCGGAAGCCGTGATTAACGAGCATCTCTTTACGCGCCCGGTCACCATTATACATCGCTCGAATCTGTGGCAGCGATACATGGGACTCATCAATAACAATAACCATATCATCAGGGAAATAATCAAGCAGCGTATAAGGCGTTGCTCCTCGCTCTCTAAAAGTGAGCGGCCCCGAATAGTTCTCAATGCCTGAGCAAAAGCCCATCTCCGCCATCATTTCCAAGTCATAGCGCGTCCGCTGCTCCAGTCGCTGTGCTTMGAGCAGCTTGCCTGCTTCGCGGAGCTCGACGAGTCGTTCCTCCAGCTCCCTCTCAATATTGACGAGCGCTACCTTCATCGTCTCTTCTTGAGTAACGAAGTGAGAAGCAGGGAAAATGGCAATATGATCGCGTTCGCCAATGATTTCGCCGGTGAGCACATCAATTTCTGAAATGCGCTCAATCTCATCACCAAAGAGCTCTACACGAATAGCCCGCTCATTATTGGCGACTGGGAAGATCTCAACAATGTCGCCGCGAACACGGAACGTTCCGCGCGTAAAGCTGATATCGTTGCGCTGATATTGAATATCGACCAGCTTATGCAGAATTGCATCCCGCGACTTCTCCATCCCTACACGGAGCGAAAGCACGAGGCCGCCGTATTCCGTCGGAGATCCGAGACCGTAAATACAGGAAACGCTCGCTACGATGATCACATCACGGCGTTCAAACAAAGAGCTCGTCGCTGAATGTCGAAGCTTATCGATCTCATCGTTTATGCTGGAGTCCTTCTCAATAAACGTATCGGTTGAAGGGATGTATGCTTCCGGCTGATAATAATCATAGTAGCTCACAAAATACTCTACTGCATTGTCAGGGAAAAAAGTTTTGAACTCACTGCACAGCTGTGCGGCCAGCGTCTTATTATGGGCAATTACAAGCGTTGGTCGGTTTAGCTCCTCGATCATGTTCGCGATTGTGTACGTCTTGCCTGTACCCGTTGCTCCCAGAAGCGTCTGATGTCTCTTACCTGCATGAATACCTTCTATAAGCTGTTCGATTGCCTTTGGTTGATCGCCTTGCGGCGTATAATCCGATTTTAACTCAAACAGCCTTGTTTCTTTTGCGAGCTCACTCACGCCTATCATCCACCCCCATCATTCCGAAATATATGCTCTTATCATTATAGTCAAATATAGTCATTTCATTTCATCTGATATTTCAAAATAAGAATGTTTGTTCCCATCTATTATAACGTTATCCTTAAAGTCGCGCAACGTCGGAAAACAAAAAAAGAATACGTACAGCATAGTCAGTTGCTCGCCTGCGCTGATGTATTCTCATTTATGCCGTTGTTCCTCTTTCATAAAAGCATTTCCTTGCCGTTTTTCTTCTCCTGCCATTGCTTGTACCACTCCGTCACCTGCAAAGGAACGGTAAGTCCCAGATCATTTTCTATCGTTTGAAGAAGACGCTCATAGTGGAAAGTCACCTTATCGTAACAGCCCAGCTCATCATAAAGCCTCATCACGATCAGCCCCTCCTCCTCCTCGTAAGGGTCCATCGTTTGTATTCTTTCATACAATTGCAATGCATCGCTTGTTCGATCGCCGCGCTCTAAATAATAAGCAGCTAACATCCTCGCCAAACTCAGCCATAACTGACGTAAACGCTCTCGCTCATACTCCGCCCATAGATATCCGTAATCCTGTAAATAGTCGCCCTCATATTCACCTAGCAGCCGCAAAGCCTGATCCTGATCCTCAGAAATCGAACCGCTAAGCTTAACCATTCCTTGCTCCCACCGCTCCATATCAAGAACGACTTGTCCCATATCGAGAATATAACCTTCTTGAATACTGGAATTATGAATCGCTATGTTCATGTTCATTTTCTGAAGGCATTGCCTAATTTGATAGATAGCCGTGTACAGCTGTGTCATCGCACGCTTCATATCCATCTCTGGAAAAAATAAATCGAGCAGTATCGACTTGTGTACAATTTGCCCGCGGTGATGCAGCAGATAACAAAAAAGCTCCTGGGCTTTAGCCGTTCGCCATTTCGGCAGCTCCGGAGGCTGTCCATAGGAGGATTGAAAACGCAGCGTTTTAAAACAAAAAACGGTCTGCTCCTGCTTCTCGATTTCTTTCGACAACGGTTTTGTGCTCCTGCGCTTCAATAAACGTTCGATTGTTATCTCAACGCGCGATTTCTGAAGCGGTTTTAACAGATAATCAACTGCATTCAGCTCAAATGCCTTTATCGCGTATTCATCATGCGCCGTGACAAAAACAATATCGGCTTGCGGACATATTTCTTGAATAAGCTCAGCTGCTTGAATGCCAGATAATTCAGGCATATGGATATCTAGAAAAACAACATCAGGCTGCAGCTCACTCGCCTGCTCCACTGCTTGTTTTGGATTTTGAAACACATCAATGCTCGTTATTTCCATCGATTGGCGGAGCACCCGCTCCAGTTGAACGAGAGCCAGTCTTTCATCATCGATTACAAGAACCCTCATTTTTCTACACTCCTATCACATTCACAATCATCCTAATTTGTTTACAATTAGAAATTTTCATTTATCTATTTTCATATCGGCTTTTTTCCCAAAATCATTCATGCTTTTGTAACTATATATGAGTAAAAAGACCTAACTTGTTCAGAAATTGTATAGTACTGTTCTATAGAATAAGAATTATGTTGGAATAGATCGTAATATGCCGAAATCGTGTGCGGTTACCATGCATTTTTAACCAAAAATGCCATCACGTACTCCTACCTCTCTGTCAGGTCGGCGCTTTTCTCGCAAAGCACCCTTATATACATAACTCTCCCAACTAACAGCAGGCCGATCACTACATGAAGCTCATTTTAATAAAGAAAGGGATGATGTTTTGCTGCTAGCTCCAAATAACTAGAAATAAATGAATACTCGAGCATTTTAAGATGGAGGATACCAAGAAATGAGAAAAAAGACAACTGCACTCATGATCGCTTTTTTGCTAATTTTTCAATACGTAAACTTTGCCGGTATTTTAAAGCCGGTAGAGGCAGCTGCTATTAATGATAATATTATTACTAAAATGACTTTGACTAACACGGCTACACCTAATTCAGTTATCGCTTCAGTTTATAATTCTGTTTATTATGTCAATCCAGAAATCCGTGTCAACCTCGACAAAGATATTCTCTCATTAAACTACGAGTGGGAGCTTCCCGAAAACCATAAGTACATAGAAGGTGATCAGTTCATATTTGATCTGCCTGCGGAACTAGTCATGTATAGCGGGAATATTACAGAGAAAGCCCTGAGTGCTCCAAATGGTGAACCTAGCGTCGGAACCTATAAGTTAGAAGGGCGAACGGTTACCGTCACGTTTAATGAGTATATCAAAGGGGGGGCACCTGCTTCTGGAACGCTCAGTTTCTGGAGTTTTTTCACAAAAGTAAGCGTCGGCAACCAAACGGAAGTACCTATTAAATTTAATATCGGCGATACCATCACCATTCCGATTGCACCTAAAGGTGTAACATCTCCAATTAGCAAAAAGGGAACACCGGATAAGAGTTTTAATGCTGAGAACATTACTTGGACAGTTGATGTGAACAAGGATCTCAAAAAAGTTAATGGAGCCGTTGTCACAGATACGATTCCTGCTGGTCTGACTTTCACGCCGGGCTCGCTCAAGGTTTACAAAATGACTTCAGACACCGATGGTGTCCTGTCTAATCCAATACTACAAAATGAGCCTGCTGACTATCAAGTGACTGCACCCGTTTCACCTGATAATAAATTGCAGCTAGACTTAGGAAATATAAATTCGGTTTATCGCATTGTATTTGATACAGCTGTTACCGACATCACAAAAGCAAATTTCAAAAATACAGCCACATTAAAGGGCAGCAATATCACCGATGTTTCTGCTTCAGACACGATAACGAACAGCCGCGGCAAGCTGCTTGAGAAATCAGGTACATATAATGAAGCTGCTCAAGTCATCGATTGGACCATTAAATACAATTTTGGCGAAGATACGATAGCAAGCGCTGTTTTGACTGATTTGTTCGATAAAGACCATGAGCTTGTACCAGGTTCCATTAAAGTATTCCCTGTGGCCGATCCGGTTGCTGGCACGCCAGGAACTGAAATACCGTCGACCGACTATACTCTGGACTATGATGTAAGCAGTCATCCAAAAAATCAAAACACCAAGAACGGTTTTAAGCTGTCCTTTAATAACCCAATCACTGGCGCTTATAAAATAACCTACCAAACCAAGCCAGTTGGCAATTTGTATGACGATAAAGCAATTAAAAATACGGTTTATTCGGATAGTAAAGAATCCAATACGGTCACCGTAGATGTTAAGCAGCATTTTTTGCATAAAACAAATAGTAATGCTAACTACAAAGATAGAACGATAGACTGGAATGTTGAAATCAATAGAGACAAATATAATTTGTTTGGTCTGAAATTTGAAGATACTTTCATCAGCGGCGGCTTAAAGCTTGTACCTGGCACCTTGGTCGTCAAGCAAAATGGTATTGTCGTGAATAGTCCGCTTTATACCATCACGTATGATCCAGCCGGTGCAACTAATACAACAAAAGGCTTCAAAATCGATTTTCCAGATGGCAATTCTACTTACACTATCTCATATACAACGGAATACGACTATACGGACGGATCCTATTTTTCTAATACAAATTTCTCTTTCAAAAATACGGGCAAACTGATCTGGAAAGAGACTGCTGTAGGATCAGAGAAAAATCAATCCGAAACGTCAACTTTTACGCCTAATAAGAACACACAGGACAACGGCTATAAGAATGGCAGCTATAATGCCACAGACAAAAAAATTACATGGAACATCGGCATTAACTACAATAGCAAAACAATTGCCAATGCCGTCGTAACAGATACGCTGGAATCGGTACAACAGCTCGTGGCTGGATCGATTGAAGTACGCAAGCTGACTGTGAACAGCAATGGTTCTACGACCCCTGGTGCACTCGTTGCTCCAACAGGAAATTACAGCGTTGTACTTCCAACGACTGCCAACAATAACCAATGGCAGATTGCATTTACTAATCCAATTACTGAGCCTTACCTCATCACATTCAAAACGGATGTGGATGGAAAAGTGCTTGGCGCAACGGAAAAAACAATTAACAATCATGCTTATTTAAGCGGCACTGGTTATACAACGAAGGATCTTACTGCTTCCGTGACGATACCAAAAGCCGGTGAATATGTATTCAAAGAAGGTCAGCAAAATGATGATTCCGTCAATTGGACGATTTATATTAACCGTGGTCAGTCCACTGTTGACGAAGCAAAAATTTATGATGTGCCTAGCAAAAAACAAACGCTTGTCAAAGAATCATTTAAGCTCTATCTTACAAGCGTAAACAGCAACGGCAATGTAACCAAAACTGGTTCGGCTATTAGCCCTACAGATCCGGTTCATGGCTATAAACTAACTTTCAAGGAAAATACGGATCCAGCTATTTCAAGTGATGAGACATTTGAGCTCAGCTTCAACAATGAAATATCCAAACCTTATATTCTTGAATACCAATCCATTATTGATGCTAAAGACAAAGAAACCATTTCAAATACGGTTACTTTCACTGGTGCTGGAGGTATTTCCAAGCCCGTTGACAATGCGACAGAGGTGAAAATAGCATTATCCGGCGGAGAAGGCACTGGCAGTAGCTATAAAGGCGATTTAAAGGTAGTTAAAGTTGACAAAGATGATCCAACGCTCAAGCTGTCCGGCGCTGTTTTTGAACTAACTCGCAATTCGACCGGCGGTGTAATCGCACCATCTAAAAACGCTAATGGCGAGCTTGAATATAACGGCTTGCGTTACGGTAAATACACTTTGAAAGAGAAAAGTGCACCAGCTGGCTACGCAATTGATGGTACAGGCATCTACGAAGTAACGATCAATTCAACGACCGTTCCTGTTGTGAAGGAAATCAAAAACGCGAAGCTTTTAGGCAGCTTGGAAGTAACGAAAGTTGACTCCGCTAATGCAGCAACTGTTCTGGCCGGAGCGACGTTCGAGCTTTTCAATAGCGCTAATGTAAGCCAAGGCACACAAACAACAGCCGCAAACGGCAAAGCAACTTTCACTGGCCTTCCTTATGGCAGCTATGTACTGAAAGAGGTTTCAGCACCTACCGGCTATAGCATCATCGGAAACGGTGAAGTGAATGTTACGATTAATGCTTCTGTTGTTACGAAACAAGTGGGTAATACAAAGCTATTTGGTACTTTGGAAGTCACTAAAGTAGACAGCGTTAATCCTGCAATCGTTCTTTCAGGAGCAACATTCGAGCTGTTCAACAGCGCCAATGTAAGCTTGGGTCAAAAGACGACAGACACTAGCGGCAAAGTATCTTTTACTGGCCTTTCTTACGGCACTTATGTACTAAAAGAAGTTTCAGCACCTGCAGACTACAAAATAATGGGCAGCGGCGAAGTGAATGTGACCATTAATGCAGCTGTAGTATCTGAAAAAGTGAAAAATGAAAAGCTAGAAGGCAGCCTTGAAGTAACCAAGGTAGACAATGATCATACGTCAATCGTTCTTGCCGGAGCTACGTTCGAGCTTTTCAATAGCGCGAATGTAAGCATGGGCAAACAAACGACGGCTGCAAACGGAAAAGCAGTATTCACGGCTCTTCCTTACGGCAGCTACGTGCTGAAGGAAATCTCGGCACCTTATGGCTACAGCATCATCGGCAACGGTGAAGTAAATGTTACGATTAATGCGTCTACTGTATCAAAAGAGGTTAAAAATATTCAGCTGCTCGGAACCTTGGAATTAACGAAAGTAGACAACGATAATACTGCCATTGTTCTTGCTGGAGCTACATTTGAGCTATTCAACAGCGCCAATGTCAGCCTAGGCAAAAAGACAACGGATTCAACCGGCAAACTAACTTTCACTGGTCTTCCTTATGGCAGCTACGTGCTGAAAGAAATCTCAGCACCTGTCAACTACGGCATCATTGGCAGCGGTGAGTTAAGCGTTGTGATTAATGCCTCTACTGTAAGCAAAGAAGTGAAGAATGCTAAGCTGCTCGGCACCTTGGAAGTCACTAAAGTAGATTACGATAATACTACGGTCGTTCTCGCTGGGGCTACGTTTGAGCTATTCAACAGCGCAAATGTAAGCTTAGGCAAACAAACAACATCTTCTAGCGGTAAAATATCGTTCACAGATCTTCCTTACGGCAGCTATGTGCTGAAGGAAATCTCAGCTCCATCCGGCTACAGCATGATTGGCAACGGTGAAGTAAACGTAACGATTAATGCGCCATCTGTATCTAAAGAGATCAAAAATACAAGAGATCCTCTTGGCAGACTGGAAGTAACCAAAGTAGACAGTGCGAATACAACAATCGTTCTTGCTGGCGCTACATTTGAATTGTACAGCACCTCTAATGTGAGCTATGGCAAACAAACGACGGCTGCAAATGGCAAAGTATCCTTCACTGGACTTCCACTTGGCAGCTATGTATTGAAGGAAATCTCAGCGCCTGCTGGTTACAGCATAATCGGCAGCGGCGAAGTAAGTGTCACTATCAACTCTACAGCGGGAAATTCGGTCACAGTTAAAAATAACAAAGTAATTGTGCCAACACCGACGCCAACGATAGTTCCGACACCTACACCAAAACCAACGACAACGCCGAAGCCAACGACAACACCAGTTGCGACGCCTGCGCCGACTACTTCTACAGAAAAGGAAGTTACGGAAGTAGACAAACCAGTTGAAGGTGAAGTGGAAGTCCCTGATGGCAGCGTGCCTGTTGGAGGCGTAAAGCCTGATCATGGTAAAGTTGTCATTACACCAGATGGCAAATGGGTTTACACTCCTGACCCTGGATTTAAAGGAAAAGATACATTCTCTATTATCGTTAAAGATAAAGATGGCAATGAAGAAGAAATCTTCTTCGAAATCGATGTAGAGGATCCGCCTCGCGGCGGAATCACAACACCAGACGTTCCTGTATTGCCTAAAACAGGCGAGAACAGCTACCTGCTTATGCAGCTGCTAGGTCTAGCTATGATCGTTGTTGGTGTTTCGACAATTGTGGTCAAAAGAAGAACAAGACGCTAAGTGACTAAAACGATGCAAAAAAGGTGAATCAGGAATATCCTGATTCACCTTTTTGTTATTTCGAGCCTTTTTATTTCGAGCTATAACTAGCTGTCCATTCTCTCCGCCTGCGCATCACGCCGATTAGAAGCATGATAGCTGCGCAGCAGCTGCAGCAACGACGCTGGCCCAGCCGATGCATAATAGTTGGCCTGTTCATCGGGAGCTAGAATGACCCCGAGCTGATGGTGCTCACCAGCAAATCGCGCCCGTTGCGCAAATTTTAATTCACCTTCAAGATTTAATACTTCCAGCTTGCAAAATGCGGAGTTTTGAACAAGTGCTTCATAAAGGTCTTCTTTTGTCCGCACACGCACACCATTAACCTTGTGCAAAATCTCGCCTGTCAAAAGCCCCATTAATGCCGCTGGAGTGCCAGGCACGATTCCTAATATTCGCAGCCCGCGTGAGTCATGCACATATAATGGCGATAAAGCCGCTTCTCTCACACGGCTTCTCCATATAATAGCTTCATGCAGCAGCAGTGAAACCAGTGCAGCAAGCGGCAGCAGCATAGGCTGYCACCAAGCCAGAATTGCTGCGACAGCTAAGCATATGCTGTACAGCAGCAGCCCTTTCGAGGCATGCTTCGCTTTTTCACGCGGCAATAAAGAACGTGTCATTTCCGTAAATCCGATAATCATAGGCAACGCTACGAACGACCAGCCTTGCGACCAATCTGCTCCAAATAATGGTGTCCACGGCAATGCCGTCATAGATGATCCGCTCGCCCCAGTCGGTACCAGCATAAGCAGCGGGACTGGCCAAAAGCCCTGCAGCATATAGCCACCAACGAGCTTTCCACGTTTACCCTCAAGAAATAATGGCGTCGATAATCGATCACCTTGCCAGCGAACAAGAACGGCTTCTGCAAGATGAAGCAGCGCAACGAGCACAAGCAAACCAGCAGCATCAATTCCTGCAAGGGAGACAGCCAATGACCCGAGCCAATCCGTCCGCTCCGTAAGCGTTGTCCACCCGAGCAGCCACTGAAGAAGAGTAATGACTCCTGCACTGTACGCAAAACATAAGTATCTAATTCGAATCAGCATTAAGATAGCCGCAACTGCCCAAAGCCAAAGTACAGCTTCTCCTGTTAACGATACGCCAACGAATGCTCCTGCAATGGAAACCGCTACACCAATCAAAAGACCCGTTAACATCGCCTTAAAAACCAAGCTTGGCCAATGATGTAGCTTTACTGCAAACATCTGCCTCTCCACTCGTATTTGCCTTGTATACTGTAAAATGATGAATAACACCGCAATATAATAAAATGGCTGTGCAACTAATTGGACAGCCGCTTGCCCGAGCATTTCCAATAACTCGATCGCCGTTTCCAAAGCTAACACTCCTTCGCTCGTTCCCCATATCCTTATAAACATAAAAAAATAAAAGGCCGACCCTGTTAAACAGAGTCAACCTCTTATTCATTCGACATGCGCGTATTATTTCCTGCCTACAGCCTTAATTGCTTCAAGCAGCTGCTTATCATTCTTTTTATCCTGAATCCATTTAATGACTTCCTTCTCAAGCGTTTCACCCGTTTGCTTATCGACCTGTCCCGTGGCCGGCAAGCTATGCTCGGATTGGAATTTCTTAACGGCTTCTGCCGTCTCCGCTCCGAAGTAACCATCTTCACGCTTAGGTTGGTATCCAAGACCATGCAGCATAATTTGAACGCTCCGTACTTGTTCGCCCAGCATATCCTGCTTTAACGTCTCGGATAGGGTAAGTCTTGCAACGGTATACAAATCCGGCGGCTGTACCGTAAGATCGGGTTTTATGCCATTTTCATGAATCCAATTGCCCTTAGGCGTTAACCATTTGGCTATGGTCATCTTGAGCAGGCTTCCGTCGCCAAGCGCTTTGTTGTAGCTTACTTGAACAGTGCCTTTGCCAAAGGAGGTTTCGCCAACGAGCTTCGCTCCCGCGCTTTCCTGCAAAGCTCCTGCCAATATTTCCGATGCGCTTGCGCTCCCTTTATTCATAAGAACCGCTATGGGGTACGTTTTTTCTTGTCCCTTCGACAGCGTTTTTTCCCGGTTTCCTTCACGATCCTCTACCTGTACGACTGTCGTACCTTTAGCTAGGAAGGTTTGAGCGATCTCTACAACAACGGGAAGCACGCCTCCAGGATTGTTGCGCACATCAAGAACAAGCCCCTTCATCCCTTGCTCCTCCAGCTTCGCGAGCTCCTGCTTAAACCGCTCTGCCGTATGCAGTGAGAATTGTCTGATTTCAATGACGCCTGTACCATCCGGCTGCAGGCTGCCATATACCGTTTCCACATCGATATCGTCGCGAATGAGCACGAGCTGGATCGGATCAGAAAAACCGACACGCTGTACTTGAATTTTCGCTTTGGTTCCTTTTGGACCACGAATCTTCGCTACCGCATCCTGCAAATTCAGTCCATCGAGCTTCGCACCGTTAACCGAAAGCAAAATATCCTTCGCTAATAGGCCGGAACGTTCTGCCGGCGAGCCTTTAATCGGAGAAACGACGACAACCCGTCCATTTTCAAGCGTAACCTCTGCTCCGATACCTGTAAACGAGCCTTCGATCGATTCCGAAAAGTGCTTAGCTACGTCCTTCTCCATGTAAACGGAATAGGGATCATCCAGCGACGACATCATTCCGCTTACAGCACCATCAAGCAGCTCCATGCGATCGACCTTCTGATAATATTTTGTTTCAATTAATTCCAGCACCGCATTAAGCTTCGTCAGCTCTTCTTTTTTAAGCCTGAAGCGATCACCGTCATCAGCTGCCGCTGCTGAAAGAGCAGGCGCTGCTGGCTTGTCCGGTTTAATCATTTGGTCCGCGATCGTTAGCGTAACGAGTACGGATGCAATCATCGTTAGCATAACGAACGCGAATACTGTCCGTCCTTTGAAATGCACCTGTCTACACCACCTTCTCATCTTACACGGTCTTAGATTTAAGACCACACTAGTATATGACAAGCCGCTTACAATTATTTGCATTATTCGGTAAAAATGATCACTTTATCATTTATTTTATGTTTGATTTTAAACAAGGCAGCCACAGGGGCTGCCTCTTGATGTATTTTATGAAAGATTGCCTATTTTAAATATCCGCCTGGATTAACAGGAGTTTGGTTTTTACGCACTTCAAAATGTAAATGTGGCCCCGTCGAATTGCCTGTACTGCCAACCTCAGCAATTTTCTGGCCTTTCTTGACGGTTTCGCCTTTTTCAACTTTGATTCCACCATTACGAATATGTCCATAAAGAGTCCACAAGCCATTACCATGGTCAATAATGACACAATTTCCGTATGTGCTCCACTTTTGGGCAACGAGTACAACACCGTCTTCCGCTGCGAAAATATCTGTTCCCTGCGGTGCTGCAAAATCCGTTCCTGTATGAGTGTGTGTTTTGCCTGTAATCGGATGAACCCGTGTGCCAAAGCTTGAGCTTACGCGATAGTTATCCCTTATCGGCATACCCAGCTTACCGCCCGTATACGGATTCGATATTTTGTTTTTCTCTGCATTCAACTTCGATACTTTCGCAGCAAGCGCCATAAGCAGCTCCTCTTGCTCTTTGCTGATGCCCTCGAGCTCCTCTAACGTGGAGTCGATTTGTACAAGCTTATTATCCAGTTGTTTGATATTTGTATTATAGCTGGCAATCATAACTTCTTTCTCTTGCTCTTTCTTCACTAGATGAGCTTCATACTGCTCCAGCTTCTCATAAATCTTTTTCACTTCAGCAAATTGCTTCTCTACTTCTATTTTCTTCTGAGCAACAAGCTCCTTCTCTTCTCTTTGCTCCGCCAAAATATCCCGATCCTGCGACAGAATCGATTGAAGAGCATCGAATCGATCAATAAAATCTGTAAAGCTAGTCGCACTCAAGAGTACGTCCATATAAGATACAAAACCGTTCGTATACATAAGACGCATGCGAGATTGCAGCAGCTCATCGCGTGTCACTACACGCTCTTCAGCCTGCTCCAGCTCAAGGCCGGTTTGCAGCAGTTCTTCTTCCTTCGCATCGCTTTGTGCTTGCATCTTTGTTTTGTTGATGACGACATTATCAATCTCTGCCATCAAATTAGCGATAGAAGCTTCCGCTTCTGTTTTTTTCCCAAGGATAGTTACCTTCTCATTCTCTGCTGTCTTAGCCTGATTATGAGCATTAGCGGCTTGGCGCTCAGCTTTAGCTGCGCGTTGCTCCGCTTCCTTCATTTCCGCCTTAGCGGCAGCTATTTGTTTCTTTATTTCGCTAAGAGAAGCAGCTTCTCCTCCTGTTGGTTGCATAACAAATACCGCAAGCATCATCGTAACTGTGAATAACAGCCATTTCCTCTTCTTCACTTTCGCATCCTCCTACACTTTCAAATACTTGCGTATCGAGATCGTGCTGCCCCAAATGCCGATTAATGTTCCGAGTACGATGAGCAGCGTGGCAGTCAGCATTCCTGACTCCTCTACCGTGACGAGCTTAATCATCATTAGCGATAATTCCATTTGCGTAAACTTCACAAGCTGTGAGTAACCTGCAAGCACAGCTACCGTTGTAATAACCGAGCTAATAATTCCAATCAGTGCACCTTCAATGAAAAACGGCCAGCGAATAAATGAATTCGTCGCGCCAACCAGCTTCATAATGCCAATTTCTCTGCGTCTTGCGATAATGGTCATTTTGATCGTGTTCGAGATCAAGAACATTGCTGTTACGGATAGACCTACAACAACGACGATACCTATGTAACGCAAAGCATTCGTAATTTTGAAAAGAGTCTCGACCGTGCCTTGTCCATATTTGATTTTGGCAATCGGTATAAGCTCATCTGCTTTATTGATCGCATCGATCTGTTTTGCTGCATCCTCGATCGATTGCGGCTCATAAACCTCTACCGTAAATGAATCCGGCAGCGGATTTTTTTCCTTCTCATAACCATCCAGCAAATCCTTGTTCTCATCACCAAGGTTTTTACGAAGCAGCTCTAGTCCCTCTGCTTTAGACACAAATGTTACTTGCTTTACCTCTGTTAAATTGCCGATTTTGTTCTGAAGCTCTGTTATCTTCGCTTTGTCTACATTTAGCTGTAAGAACACACGAATTTGCACTTGACTCTCGATCTGTGCCGCCATGGAATTGACGTTGAGTGCGAGCAATAAAAACACGCCAAGAATGAACAAGGATATAAATATCGAGCTTACTGAAGCAAACGACATCCAGCCATTTCTAATGATGTTTTTGGCGCCTTCTCGCAGATGACGGAGTATAGTTCTAAGCTTCATAGCCGTACTCCCCTCTAGCCTCGTCACGTACGATATTGCCGTTCTCGATTGCAATGACGCGCTTGCGTATGGAGTTAACGATATCTTTATTGTGGGTAGCCATTACGATGGTTGCACCGCGGAAGTTGATTTCCTCAAGCAAGTTCATGATGCCCAGCGACGTTTCCGGGTCCAAGTTGCCTGTGGGCTCGTCCGCTACGATAACAGATGGGTTATTTACAATCGCTCGTGCAATCGATACACGCTGCTGCTCACCGCCCGACAACTGTGCCGGCAGGCTTGCATGCTTATGCTTCAGTCCTACGAGTTCAAGCACCTCCATCGTTCGCCTCTTAATGACGCGGGTTGGGGCTTCTATAACCTCCATGGCAAATGCAACGTTTTCAAATACGGTTAATTTGGGTAATAGTCTAAAGTCCTGAAAAATAACGCCAATATTTCGTCGAACAAATGGGATTTTTCGCGGCTTCAACTTTCCTATATTAAATCCATTAACAGAAATCTGTCCTTTTGTCGGTACTTCCTCACGATAGATCAACTTCATAAATGTTGACTTACCTGCACCTGATGGTCCTACTAGATAAACAAACTCGTTGCGATCTATACGAACAGAGACGCCTTTTAACGCATGCGTTCCGTCGGTGTACGTTTTCCATATGTCTTGCATCTCAATCACATTATCACATCCTGTTTATAGTCAGTACTACTATTTCGACAGTTTGTGCTGAATTCCTTCATAAGGAGCTCGCTTTCCTCATTTTTCACAAATCTCATAATCGAAGCAATTGTCGAATCAACCTCCTAAAACGTATTAGACAAAATTGCAGAGTAAGCAGCATATACATATAAGACTGCTTTTTTAACATATAAGCATTTATAAGTTTGTTAGCTTATAAAGGGCTTATATTTCTCCGTCAAAACCGCTTCAGCGCCCTTAGGTCGCCGAAGGCGTTTTTGCTTGACACGCAGAAAGGAGTGTTTCGTATCATAAAACGTATCCATATTGGCATTATCATCGCAGCATCGCTGCTTCTTATTGCAGCAGTAGGTTGGGGCTTTATTTGGAATTATGCACAGCAAAAAACAGTTCCTGATGGGGTTGATGCCGGCGGCATCGCTGTTGGCGGCATGCAAGTAACAGATGCCCTTAAGCTGCTTGAGGAATATGAGAGCTCGCTGCAGCAGCGCACCATTACTATTCATGCCGCTGCTAATGCTGGCGACAGTAAGCAGTGGACCGTAAACGAGCTTGGGTATAAAGCGGAATTCAAAACCATTCGCGAGGCATTATTGAAGCTGGACGAAGGTGAAATATGGGATCGTGCCGTTTACCGCTATCAGTTCCCCAAGCAATATGAGCTCTCACAAGCTTGGAATTCAGACGCCTTTGATGCCGCACTTCGCAAGCAGTGGAGCTGGATTGAAAAGAGTGCAACCAAAAATGCTGTCCGAAGGATCACAGATACCGACCAAGTCATCTACGAACCGCATGTCGATGCTTTTCGCTTGGATACTGGAAAGCTTACCGATCAGGTAAATGATTGGGTTATCATAAAAAGGGAGAATATCGGAGCACCTGTTGAGAAGGCTTTTGAAGCTGAGCTGCCAATTACCGTCATTCATCCGGAGGTGACGCTTGAGAAATTGAAGGATGAAGGCATTGAACGAAAAATTATATCATTTTCCACTGATTTCAGGACGAGCGCAGAAGGACGTGCCCATAACGTGACTGTAACGGCAGAAACGCTCAATGATTGGGTGCTTGCGCCAGATGAAATATTTGATTATGACAAGCTCATTACGAGAGCAGAGGAATTATATGAGTATCGCGAGGCGCCCGTTATTTTGAACGGCAAGCTTGTTCCAGGTATCGGCGGCGGTATTTGCCAAGTCTCAAGTACACTTTATAATGCTATTCTTCGAGCAGGGCTAGAAATTGTTGAACGGCGCAATCACTCTTTGCCGGTTGCTTATTTGCCTATTGGCCAAGATGCTACTTATGCAGGTGGTGCGATTAACTTTCGTTTCAAAAACACAACGGGCAAATATCTCATCATTCGCACCTCAGTAGATGATCGCAAACTGACGATCAAGCTGTTCGGTACGATGAAAGAAAACGAAAAATACGATATCGAATCGGTAACGCTCAAAACGATTGCCCCTGCTATTCAGGAGAAAACAAATTCTCGCCTATCGCCAGGCCAGAAGGTTACTGTGGAATCAGGAAAACAAGGTTATGTTGTAGAAACATACCGTACGTTTACGCGTGACGGCAAGGTTATCTCCCGTGACCGCTTGTCACGCGATACGTACAAGGCTCAGCCAACCATCATCGAGATTGGTCCAATGAAAGGCGGCAAGGGGCCGTCGGCAACGCCGACTCCGCCACAGCAAACGACAGAGCCCCTGCTTGAGGACGGCGTTTTTTAGGAGAACGATGCAAGCAAAGTGCGGGCTGTTAATGAATATAGCAAAAAAAGCAGTTCAGATCGCTGCCTCCAAGGCAACGCTGAACTGCTTTTTATTTTATAAACCTTATTTCGCTAAAGAGCGAACTCTATTATCTGCTGCGTCCAAGATACTCAGTCACCCAAGCTGCAGTTTGCTCAAGAGCCACCTCTGCGCGTCCAATCGCATCTTGCACTTGTGTTTTTGCTGTGCCGCCGTAAACGTTACGAGCATTAACAACCTGTTCTGGTTGAAGCACGGCATAAATGCGATCATCGAACAACGATGAGAACTTTTTGAACTCTTCCAGCGTCAGGTCTAGCAAGTATTTGTTTTGCTCGATGCAATACAATACCGTTTTCCCGATAACCTCATGCGCTTGGCGGAAAGGCAAGCCTTTGCCAACAAGGAAGTCTGCAATATCTGTTGCGTTCGAGAAGTCCTGGTTAACGGCTTGACGCATCCGTTCCTTGTTCACCTTCATCGTTGCGATCATTGGAGCGAACAATTGAAGCGCGCCTTGCAGCGTCTTCACCGTATCGAACATGCCTTCTTTGTCTTCTTGCATGTCTTTGTTGTAAGCAAGAGGCAGTGACTTAAGAACCGTCAACAAGCCAACAAGGTCTCCGTAAACGCGTCCCGTTTTACCGCGAACAAGCTCGGGTACGTCTGGGTTTTTCTTTTGCGGCATAATGCTGCTGCCGGTGCAGAATGCATCGTCCAGCTCAACAAAGTGGAATTCCGTGCTCGACCAAAGGATGAGCTCCTCGCTAAGGCGCGAAAGATGCATCATGATGATCGATGCGTCCGCAAGAAACTCAACAATGAAGTCACGGTCGCTTACCGCATCCAAGCTGTTCTCATAAACGCGGTCAAACTTAAGCTGGCTCGCCACATAATGGCGATCGATTGGGAAGGTTGTCCCTGCCAAAGCGCCTGCTCCAAGTGGAAGTACATTGATGCGCTTGTAGCTATCCTGCAAACGCTCAATATCGCGTCCAAACATCGATACGTAAGCCATCAAATGATGTGCAAACAAGATCGGCTGCGCACGCTGCAAATGCGTGTAACCAGGTACAATGGTATCAATGTTAGCTTTTGCTTGCTTGATAAGTGCAGATTGAAGTTTATAAAGCATATCTACGAACTCGACAACGCGCTTGCGAAGCCATAAATGCATATCCGTCGCCACTTGATCGTTCCGGCTGCGTCCTGTATGCAGCTTGCCGCCTACAGAGCCAACATCATCGATTAGCGTCTTTTCGATATTCATATGGATATCTTCGTCTCCGATTGAGAACTCGATATCATCACGTTTGATGCGTTGAAGGACGCGGTGCAGCCCGTCCTTAATCTTCTCAACGTCATCCAGCGGAAGAATACCTTGCTTGCCCAGCATCGTTACATGCGCCAGACTGCCTTGAATATCCTCTTCAGCGAGTTCCTTGTCGAACATGATTGATGCTGTGTATTCCTCTACCAATTGGTCCGTTTTTTTTGTAAAACGACCGCCCCATAATTTACTCACTGGTTCGTAACACTCCCTTGTAAACCTTATTTATTGCTAACTGCCGACGATACTTTTAGACGCAATGCGTTCAGACGGATGAAGCCAGTCGCATCCCCTTGATCGTATGCTTGCGTTGGATCAGCTTCCATCGTTGCAATATCAGGGTTGTACAAGCTCACTGGGCTTTGTACGCCTGCTCCGATAACATTTCCTTTGTACAGCTTCAAGCGAACAACGCCGCTCACATTTTTTTGCGATTCTGTCACAAGTGCTTGCAAAGCAAGACGCTCAGGAGCGAACCAGAAGCCGTTGTATACGAGCTGGCTATATTTTGCAATCAATGAATCACGAAGATGCATAACCTCGCGGTCCATTGTTAAAGATTCCATTTTGCGGTGAGCTGTGAACAAGATTGTACCGCCCGGTGTTTCGTACACGCCGCGGCTCTTCATGCCGACGAAACGGTTCTCAACCATATCAACGCGTCCGATGCCGTGCTTGCCGCCAAGCTCATTCAGCGTGTCCATAACTTCTAGCGGGCTAAGCTCTTTGCCGTTAATAGCTGTGCAATTGCCCTCTGCAAAAGTAAGCTCAACATATTCTGCTTTATCCGGCGCGTTCTCAGGAGATACGCTTAGCACATACATGCTTTCGTTTTCTTCAGAGCTAGGATCGAACCAAGGATCTTCCAGCATGCCGCTCTCGAAGCTGATATGCAGCAGGTTGCGGTCTGTCGAATAAGGCTTCGCAGCAGACGCTGTAACTGGAATATTGTGTTTCTCTGCATAAGCGATCATTTCCGCACGACCCGGGAATTCTTCACGGAATGCTTCAAGGCGCCATGGCGCGATAACGCCGATCTCAGGAGCTAGTGCAGCAGCAGTCAGCTCAAAACGAACCTGATCGTTGCCTTTGCCTGTAGCACCGTGTGCGATATAAGCTGCGCCTTCTTCGCGAGCGATATCAACCATACGCTTAGCGATAAGCGGACGGGCAATGGAAGTACCGAGCAAATATTGACCTTCATAAAGCGTTCCTGCTTGGAACATCGGGTAGATGAAGTCTTTGGCAAATTCATCGCGAAGATCGTCGATGTACACTTTAGAAGCGCCCGTTGCCAGTGCTTTTGCTTCCAAGCCGTCCAGCTCATCCTTTTGACCGATATCTGCTGTAAATGCGATGATTTCTGCGTCATAAGTTTCTTTCAACCATTTGAGGATAACCGAAGTATCCAAGCCTCCGGAGTAGGCGAGTACGATTTTTTCTTTTGCCATAGTATTGTTTTACTTCCCTTCGAATAAATTCATATATTTATAGCGTTTAAGCTAGGACATAATTGCTGCCATAATCGCTTTTTGTGCATGAAGACGGTTCTCTGCCTGGTCGAAAATAATCGAACGATCGCCGTCGATTACGCCTTCGCTCACTTCTTCGCCGCGGTGTGCAGGCAAGCAGTGCATGAAGAGATAGTCCTTCTTCGCATATTTTGTAATCGCCTCATTAACCTGATATGCCGCAAAAGCAATCTCGCGTTCCTTCTGCTCTGCTTCTTGCCCCATGCTCGCCCACACATCCGTGTACACGATATCAGCGTCAGCAATAGCTTCCTTCGGATCGCGGCAAATGTGAATTTGCGAGCCTGTTTCAGCAGCATGATCCTTCGTTTGCTGAATAATATCTGCATCCGGCTCGTAACCCTCAGGAGTCGCAACAGACATATGAAGGCCAAGCTTCGCAGCGCCCATCAACAGGGAATGAGTCATATTGTTGCCATCGCCGATATAGGCAATTTTTAAGCCTTCTAAACGACCCTTTTGCTCAAGAATGGTTTGGTAATCTGCAAGCGCTTGGCATGGATGTGAAAGATCCGTCAAACCGTTAATAACCGGAATCGTCGCTCCACGAGCAAGCTCAACCACTTTGCGATGCGCAAATGTACGAATCATAATTCCATCTAGATAGCGGGACAACGTCTGGGCTGTATCCCAGATCGTTTCGCCGCGACCGATTTGCAGGTCATTTCCACTTAGGAATAGACCTTGACCGCCAAGCTGATACATCCCAACTTCGAACGATACGCGCGTACGTGTAGACGATTTTTCAAAGATCATGCCAAGCGTCTTACCTTTTAGAATATGATGAGTTTCGCCTGCTTTTTGTTTTTGCTTCAAATCAATCGCTAGGTCGATCAAGTAACGAATTTCCTCTGGCTTAAAATCAACCAGCATGAGAAAGTCGCGCCCCTTCAAGCTTTGCGCCAAATCCTCGTTTACTATTCCTTGCATGGTAGAGCCCTCCTTCAGCTTAAAACAATGTTCTAGCATTTATGATTTAACGACTGGTCGCTTCGCTTCCAATAGTTCGACTAATAACGCAACAGCAATATCTATTTCTTCATCCGTAACGAGTAAATTAGGCAATAGGCGGATGACATTTGGCCCTGCCGAAATGGCGATTAGACCACGTGTCTGAGCCTCGTTCAAAATATCGGCAATCGGCTCCGCGCATGCAATTCCTACTAGCAGGCCAAGTCCGCGAACCTCATGAACAAATTCATTTCCCGCAAGCTTCTCGCGAAGCTGCGAAATGAGATATTCGCCCTTTTGCGCTGCGCGCTCCGATAAATTCTCGCCAACAATTGTCTCAAGAGTTGCCTTTACAACTGCTGTTGCAATCGGCGTTCCGCCGAATGTTGAGCCATGGCTGCCTGCCGTAAAGCCATCACGAAGCTTTTCCTTTGCTGCCATAGCGCCAACAGGAAACCCGCTTCCAAGACCTTTCGCCATCGTGAAAATATCAGGCTCAATGCCGTAATGCTCATATGCGAACAGCTTGCCTGTACGTCCCATTCCTGTTTGAATCTCATCCACAATAAGAAGGATGCCTTGCTTCTCGCATAACGCAACAAGCGCCTTCATATAGTCTGGATCAACCGGATAAATACCGCCCTCCGCTTGCACCATTTCCAGCATGACTGCTGCAGTCTGATCAGATACAGCCGCTTCAAGCGCAGCGAAATCGTTCAGCGGGATGGTTTTGAAGCCAGCCGGCAGCGGCGCAAAACCTTCCTTCACCTTATCCTGGCCAGTTGCCGTAAGCGTAGCTAGCGTACGGCCATGAAACGATTGCTCAAAAGTAATGATTTCGAACCGACCATTGTTCAGTACCTTCTGATTGTAACGGCGTGCAAGCTTGATAGCCGCTTCGTTCGCTTCAGCACCCGAGTTGCAGAAAAAAACAGCATCCGCGCAGCTATTGTCGGTAATGAGCTTGCCTGCATCCGCTTGGTTCGGAATATGGAACAGATTTGATACATGCCACAATTCATCGAGCTGCTTAACAAGCGCCGCTTTGATTTGTTTAGGAGCATGCCCTAGATTTGTAACGGCAATACCGCTCATAAAATCAAGATATTTATTTCCTTTATCATCCCATAACCAGCTGCCTTCACCTTTTACCAATGCCATTGGATATCTTGCATAGGTTGGAAAAAGAGATTGGTCAGCTGCAGCTGTTGCATTCGTTTCACTCATCGACCTTACACCCGCCCTTCATGGATTTGAACAATTCGTGTACCGACGCCGCCTTCGCGTACCGCTCTCGTCAGCACACCTGGCTCCTCGCCGCTTACGATCACAACTTCACGCACACGTCCTTGAATGCACTGAATGGCTGCGCGAACTTTTGGAATCATGCCGCCGTAAATCTCACCGCTCGTTATCATCTCTTCGATCTCAGCAACGGAGACAACAGGAAGCACCTGCTTCTGTCCATCTACTGTTTTGAGAATGCCTGGCACATCCGTTACAACGATCATTCGCTCTACTCCGAGATGGGACGCAACAGCGCCTGCAGCCGTATCCGCATTAATGTTGTAACGCTGTCCTTGATCATCAATACCGATAGGTGCAATAACCGGAATGTAACCCATGCCCATAACACCTTCAATAATCTCAGCATTTACATCGGTTACGTCGCCAACAAAACCAATCTCGGCAGCATTCGCAACTGGCTGCGCTTGAATGAGCTTGCCGTCCACCCCGGATAGTCCGAGTGCCTTCGCGCCGTTGATTTGAATTTTACGCACAATTTCTTTATTGATACGCCCTGCAAGTACCATCTCAACGATGTCAAGCACAGCATCGTTCGTTACACGCAGACCATTAACAAATCCCGTCTCGATTCCCAGCTTGCCAAGCGTTTCCGATATCGCTGGACCACCGCCATGTACGATGACCGGAAGAACGCCAGAGAGCTGAAGCTCCCGCAACTCGTCAAAAAAGCTGTTAGGAAGCGCCGCTAGCGTACTGCCTCCGCATTTCATTACAAATCGTTGCTCCGTCACTGTTCCATACCCTCCAAGCATCTACTTTGCTTATGTCCGATATGCCGCATTAATGCGAACATAGTCATAGGTCAAATCGCAGCCCCATGCTGTTGCCGTTCCTTCGCCATTATGTAAGTCAACGCGAATAACAACGGTATCGCCTTTCAAATATTCCAAGGCAACCTCTTCATCAAACACAACAGGACGGGATTGCTCAAGCGTCAAAATATCGCCAAGTCGAATGTCCACTGTTTCTGGATTAACCGGCTGGCCTGCACGGCCTACTGCCGCAATAATACGTCCCCAGTTCGCATCCGCTCCAAACACGGCCGATTTCACAAGTGACGATCCAATAACCGTCTTTGCAATCGCTTGTGCTGAGTCGTCACTTACTGCACCGTTCACCTGCACCTCAACGAGCTTAGTTGCGCCTTCGCCATCACGGGCGATCGCTTTGGCAAGCACCTCACATACATGACGGATAGCCGCTACAAAAGCTGCCCAGCCTTCGTGGGCTTCTGTCAGCTCCGAGTTGCCAGCAAGTCCACTCGCCATAGCCACCAGCATATCGTTCGTGCTTGTATCTCCATCAACGGTAATCATATTGAAAGTCAGATCTGTCGCAAGGCGCAGCACCTTCTGAAGCGCTTCGCTTCCGATGGCTGCATCTGTCGTTACGAATCCAAGCATCGTCGCCATATTCGGATGAATCATGCCCGAGCCTTTGGCTGCACCTGAGACATATACACGTTTGCCGTCTAGTTCAAGCTCGACACATACCATCTTTTGAACCAAATCTGTGGTTAAAATCGCTTGGCAAAAATCATCCGCGCCTGTACGATTTCCATCCAGCTTAGCAGGCAGTCCATCGATGCCAGCGCGTACTTTGTCCATTTTCAAAAGCTCGCCAATAACGCCTGTAGATGCTACGGCTACCTGTTCAGAAGATACGCCGATTGATTCCGCAAATCTAGAGCGCATTTCGTATGCGTCCGCTTCGCCTTGCTTACCTGTGCACGCATTCGCATTGCCGCTATTTACAAGCACAGCACGCAGGACGCCGCCAGCGCCGATACTCTCACGAGTTACTTGAAGCGGAGCGGCTTGAAATACATTCGTTGTATATACGCCCGCTGCTGCTGCTGGAACCTCGCATACGATTGCGCCAAGATCGTGACGCGTCGTTTTTTTGAGACCACAGTGCAATCCACCTGCTTTGAAGCCTTGAGGCGTTGTTATCGAGCCGTCAGCGACGACCGAGAACAAGGCTGTTTTATCCTGTCCCATCGTAAAATCGTATCTCCTTCACCTGTATGAGTATGGTTATAAGATCAGTAGGAATGTCTTCGTTATTAATTAAGGATAAACGGGAACGAATTGCAAACCGAGCGTCTCGTCCCAGCCCATCATCAGGTTCAAGTTTTGGATCGCTTGACCCGCAGCGCCTTTAACCAGGTTGTCGATAACAGAAACGATAGTTACACGATTCGTACGCTCATCGACGGCAAAGCCGATATCGCAATAGTTGGAGCCCCAAACTTCTTTAGTAGATGGCCATTGTCCTTCTGGACGAATACGTACAAACTTACGTCCTTCATAGTAGGAACGGTAGAGATCAATAAAATCGCTAGTGCTCCGCTCGCCTTGAACGACAGCATACATCGTAGACATAATGCCGCGCGTCATTGGCACGAGATGAGTTGTAAAGGTAGTCACGACTGGCTTATTAGCCGTATGAGATAACACCATTTCAATTTCTGGAATATGTTGATGCTGATTTAGCTTATATGCTCTTAAATTTTCATTAAGTTCTGAATAATGAGTGCCTAGTGACGCACCGCGACCAGCACCGGAAACGCCTGACTTGGCGTCAATGATGATGGTAGACGGGTCAATCCAGCCTTCTTTGACAGCTGGGAGAAGCCCTAGCAGTGTCGCAGTTGGGTAACAACCTGGATTGGAAATAAATGGAGCATCCTTCACTTGGTCGCCGTATATTTCAGCAAGGCCAAACACGGCTTGCTTCAAGTAAGCCTCATCCGCTGCAGGCTTCTTATACCACTGCTCATATAATGCTGGCGATTTTAAGCGGAAATCTCCTGATAGATCAATAATTTTCAAACCAACTTCAAGCAAAGCTGGAACCAGTTTAGCTGCTACGCCAGCAGGTGTAGCTAGAAATACTACATCTGYCTTTGCTTTAATCGCAGCAGGATCGACATCATCAAGCAGCTCTTCGCTAATGCCAATGAGGTGTGGATATCCTTCTGTTATAGACGTACCTGCGCTGGATGACGAAATGACCGATGTCACCTCAGCCAGCGGATGGGATGCGAGCAATCGAATGAGTTCTACACCGCCATAGCCAGTTGAACCGATAATCGCTATTTTCACCTTTATGCTCATGTTAATCTCTCCCCGAAACTAGATGCTGCAAGCTGTCTTTTCCCCTGCTATGCAGCTTCATCTATTGCTCTTTCCGCACGCGGAAAGGATGTTTTCTTCCACAACTTATAATTGTACAACATTCGGAAGTTGATGGAAATACGCACATTGTTTCGTATTATTATACATTCGAATTCATATTAATACAACGAACAAATGATGATAATTTTGCTCAATTTATGAATTGTTTGAGAGATGCTTTCAACATAACAAGAACAAATGTTCTCGTTTCATTTTAGCACAAAAAGCTCGTTGTTGGTATCGATTGGATATTATTTTGTTAGCTGTCCAGCTTGAAGCCCTGCCCAATTACTTCTGCTGTATTGCTAATTATCACAAAGCTGCCAGGATCAATAGACTTCACAATTTGCTTTAGCTTCGGCACCTCATTTTGACCGACTACTACCATCAATACCGTACGCCCTTCGCCAGTATATCCGCCGTGACCATCAAGCCGCGTCAAACCACGATCCAAATCATTAAGAATAGCTTCGGCAACCTCATCCGAATGGTCGCTGATTATAAAAGCTACCTTAGATAGCTGCAATCCGCTTTGTACAAAATCAATCGTCTTGCTTGTCACGAATAAACCAATCAAAGCGTATAGCGCAACCTCAGGAGAAATGATTATTCCAGCCGCAATAATGACGCAGCCGTCGAAACAAACGATCGCTAAGCTAAGCGGAAGGCCTGTGTAGCGATGTAATATTTGCGCAGCTAAATCCAAGCCGCCTGTCGAAGCCCCTCCTCGAAAAACAAGGCCAAGCCCCAGACCAACCCCGATACCGCCATAAATAGCCGCAAGCAGCGGATTGTCCGTAGGTGATGGCCAGCCATTTGACAGCAGCACAAATAGCGGCAAAATAATCGATCCTAGCGCTGTTTTTGCGCCAAATCGTTTGCCAAGCAGCCACAAACCCGCAATAAACAGCGGAATATTAATCGCCCATTGCGTGATAGCAGGAGTAATGCCTGCTGCTCTTTGGACGAGAATAGATATACCCGATACGCCTCCAGAAGCGATTCCATTAGGTACCATGAACATATTGAAGCTAATCGCTACGATAGCTGAACCAATCAGAAGCTGAACAATATTCCATACGGATTGGGTTCGTGGACTATAACTGCGTCCACCTTTTCTCCGCTTCGCCGTGCTTTCTTTCATCCCTTTTTATCTCCTCGCAAGCCGATTATCGCAAAAAGAAGAGTTCCACACGTTTACCGTGTTGGAACTCTTCACTGAAGCTATCCATTTGTATATGGTCGCAAATTACTCGTGACGAATCTGATGACGCAAATATCCATCGATAAAAGGGTCGATGTCGCCATCCATAACCGCGCCGACATTACCTGTCTCTACAGAAGTACGGTGATCCTTCACCATGCTGTATGGATGGAAAACATAAGAACGGATTTGGCTTCCCCACGCGATTTCCGATTGATCACCGCGTATATCCGCCAAATGCTTCCTCTGCTCCTCGATCTTCCGATCATAGAGCTTAGAGCGAAGCATCTTCATCGCACGTTCCCGGTTCTGAATTTGTGAACGCTCCTGCTGGCAAGCAACCACAATGCCTGAAGGGATGTGGGTAATACGTATAGCCGACTCCGTCTTATTGACGTGCTGTCCGCCTGCTCCACTCGCGCGGTACGTATCCACCTTCAGATCTTCAGTTCGGATTTCGATCTCAATGCTGTCATCGATTTCTGGGACTACATCACAGGAAGCAAACGACGTGTGACGACGACCAGCAGAATCAAACGGAGAAATGCGAACCAAACGGTGTACGCCTTTCTCTGCCTTCAAATACCCATAGGCATTAAAGCCCTTCACCAAAATGGTGACACTTTTAATACCGGCCTCATCACCGGGCAAGTAATCAAGAAGCTCAACCTTGAAGCCGCTCTTCTCCGCCCAGCGCGTGTACATCCTGTAAAGCATTAAACCCCAGTCCTGAGACTCCGTACCGCCAGCGCCAGGATGAAGCTCAAGAATCGCATTAAGCTTATCGTAAGGCTGATTAAGCAGCAGTTGAAGCTCAAACTCGCTAATCTTGCGCATGAGCTTCTCCACGCCGCTCACAACGTCTGATGCAAGCGACTCATCGCCTTCATCTTCCGCTAGCTCCAGCATCATCTGAAGATCTTCCTGCTCGCTGTTCATCCCGTCGTAATGATCCACAACTGACTTCACCGCATTAAGCTCAGAAATAACGCTTTGCGCTTTGTCATTATCATCCCAAAAATCAGGGAATGTCATCTTCTCCTCGAAATTAGCAATCATTTCTTGCTTAAGATCTAAGTCAAAGGGACCCCCTAAGCTCTTGGAGCCGCTTGGCCATTTCACGCAGGTCTTGTTTAACCGTTATGTCTATCATAGCTTCCGCTTCACCTCAAAATAATGGTTCATTCTTTATTTTATGCCATGCTATTTGATGCCGTTCCTTACTTGCCGTGGCACTGCTTGTATTTCTTGCCGCTGCCGCAAGGACATGCGTCATTACGACCTACACGGTCCTCACGCTTAGCTGGGCGCTTCTCCATAGCTTCTCCGCCGCCGCTTGTTGTAGTCGTTTGGCCTTGAGCTACTTCTTGACGCTCCAGGTTGCTCTCTACGCGTGCCTTCATAATGTATCTTGCAACTTCCTCGTGGATGCTCTCGATCATTTCCTTGAACATCTCGAAGCCTTCAAATTGATATTCACGAAGCGGATCCGTACCGCCGTATGCACGCAGGTGGATACCTTGACGGAGCTGATCCATCGCATCGATGTGATCCATCCATTTGCTATCTACCGCACGAAGCACAACGACCTTCTCGAATTCGCGCATCGTTTCTTCCCCAAGCTCTGCTTCACGCTCATCATAGGAAGCAACGACTTCAGCATAAATGTAGTCGATGATTTCTTCCTTCTCTTTGCCCCAAATCTCTTCCTTGGTCAAAGATCCTTCTTGCAGGAAGTTCGCTTGCGCATAATCAACGATTGCTTGAAGATCCCACTCCTCCGGAATATCCTCCGAACAGTGAGCTTCAACTATACGTTCGATGACAGGCTTAAGCATTTCCATAACTTCTTGGCGGATGTTCTCCGAACCAAGAATATCACGGCGCTGCTTATAGATAACCTCACGCTGCTGGTTCATGACATCATCGTATTGTAGAACAACTTTCCGAATGTCAAAGTTATTGCCCTCAACGCGTTTCTGCGCAGATTCAATCGCTCTAGAAATCATCCGGCTCTCAATCGGTTGATCCTCATCCAGTCCCAGCTTATCCATCATGCCCATAATATTCTCAGAACCGAAGCGGCGCATCAGCTCATCCTCAAGCGATAGATAAAACTGTGATGAACCTGGATCGCCTTGACGACCAGCACGACCACGCAGCTGATTATCGATCCGACGGCTTTCATGGCGCTCTGTACCAATGATATGCAAGCCGCCTAGTTCAGCAACCTCATCACCTAGCAAAATATCGGTACCACGACCAGCCATGTTCGTTGCGATCGTTACGGAGCCCGCTTGACCAGCGCGCGAAATAATTTCTGCCTCTTCCGCATGGAACTTCGCGTTGAGCACTTTGTGCGTAACGCCTCTGCGCTTCAGCATATCTGATAATTTCTCCGAGTTCTCGATAGAAATTGTACCTACGAGCACTGGTTGATTTTTACTGTGGCGTTCTACGATCTCTTCTACGACCGCTTTGAATTTACCGAGTTCGGATTTGTAGACAACATCTGCAATATCCTTACGGATCATGGAACGGTTAGTAGGCACTTGAATAACGTCGAGTCCATAAATACGCTTGAACTCTTCTTCCTCTGTCTTCGCAGTACCCGTCATACCAGCAAGTTTGCGATACATACGGAAGTAGTTTTGGAAAGTAATTGTCGCAAGTGTCATGCTCTCGTTCTGAACCTTCAGATCTTCCTTCGCTTCAATCGCTTGGTGAAGACCATCGCTATAACGACGTCCAGACATTAGACGACCAGTAAATTCATCAACGATGACAACTTCTTCTTCTTCCACAACATAATCCACATCGCGCTTCATAATGAAGTTCGCTTTCAGCGCTTGCTGTATGTGGTGGTTGAGCGTTACATTCGCATGATCGAATAGGTTCTCGATTTGGAATGCCTTCTCCGTCTTCTCAACGCCTGCCTCAGTCAGCATAACGCTGCGAAGCTTAATATCGATCGTGAAATCCTCTTCAGGCTTCAAACGGCTAATAAAGCGGTCTGCGGCGAAGTAGAGCTCTGTTGATTTAGCAGCCTGTCCAGAAATAATAAGCGGAGTCCGCGCTTCATCGACAAGAATGGAATCCACTTCATCGATAATGGAGAAATAAAGAGGACGCTGAACCATTTGTTCTTTGTATAGCACCATGTTGTCACGCAGATAATCAAAACCAAATTCATTATTTGTACCATACGTAATATCGCATGCATATGCTTCTTGCTTCTCGTCATGCGACAAGCCGTGAAGATTACATCCGACAGTCATGCCTAGGAAGCCATACAGCTGTCCCATAAGCTCGCTATCACGTTGCGCTAGATAATTATTGACCGTGATAACATGTACACCTTTGCCAAGCAACGCGTTCAAATAAACCGGAAGTGTCGCAACGAGCGTTTTACCTTCACCCGTTCTCATCTCCGCAATTTTACCTTCATGAAGAACGATACCGCCGAGCAGCTGCACATCAAAGTGACGCATGCCAAGCGTACGCTTGGATGCTTCTCTAACTGTTGCAAAAGCTTCAGGCAATATTTTATCTAATGTCTCGCCTTTTTCAATTCTTGCTTTGAATTCCTCAGTTTTCGCGCGAAGCGCATCGTCAGATAAAGCAGTGAATTTTGACTCAATCGCATTTATTTCATCTACCGTCCGTTGGATCCGCTTTACCTCGCGCTCGTTATGGTCACCAAATATCTTTTTCACTAATCCGAGCATGGAATTCCCCTTTCGTAGTAACGCCTCTTTGCATTAAATTGTATCAGTTTGTCGACACCGCCGCAACGAGGATGATTGTAAAAGAAAAAGCCTCTCTCCATAAAGGAGAAAAGGCTCTTCAATGTTGTGTATAATGATGGCTAGCCTTGCTCAATTAAACCGTATTTCCCGTCACTTCGTTTGTACACAACACTGACCTCTTTGTTGTCCACATTCGAGAAGACGAAGAAATTATGTCCGACCATATTCATTTGCAAAATCGCTTCTTCCACATCCATAGGCTTGAGTGCAAAACGCTTAGTACGAACGAGCTCTAGATCATCCTCTTCTTCCAGAACGCCCACCGCGGAGCCTTCTTCTTTAAATAGAGCGCGTACACCGCTGCTTTGACGGAACTTACGATTTACTTTAGTTTTATGTTTACGTATTTGTCGTTCGAGTTTGTCCGCAACCAGATCAATCGATGCGTACATATCCTCGCTTTTCTCCTCGGCTCTTAGCATGACACCGGTGAGCGGTATGGTCACCTCAACTGCATGTTTCCCTTTGGTGACGGATAGTGTTACGTTAATTTCGGAGGTGATTGGTGCTTCAAAATATTTATCCAATCGGCTGAGTTTCTTTTCGACGTAGTCTCTCAATGCGTCTGTCACTTGAAAGTGTTGACCTCGAATGTTGTAGTTCATGGGGAACTCCTCCTTTACATAGTCTTATTATAGCATATGTAAGCGTTCAAATCAAAATAGTTTTTTATCAATTTAGAATATTCAGATAAATAAAACTATAGAACTACTAGACTTGTCACAACTTAGTCACGGACACCCTATTTTACTTCAGACAACAAAAAAAAGCCCCGGTTTCCCGGAGCTTGGTGTAAGTTACTTGTTTAATGATCCAAATTATAGTGTGGCTGGATCAGCCGGATAATTACAGTTTAACTACGTTAGCTGCTTGTGGACCACGAGCGCCTTCAACAATATCGAATTCGACGGATTGGCCTTCTTCAAGAGTTTTGAAACCTTCAGTTTGGATAGCGGAGAAATGAACAAATACGTCGCCGCCTTGCTCAGTCTCGATAAATCCATAACCTTTTTCTGCGTTAAACCATTTAACTTTACCTTGCATGTGCAAACATTCCCTTCATCTTCAAATACTGTGAGGCATCGCTTTGTATAACCCACAATTTGACTATAACACCCACTTTATTGAATTGTCAAACAATTTATTGTAAGCGAATACATTTTGGTTTTGAGCTGTTTATGCCGTTTATCGGATCGTGTCGAAAGTTGAATTTTATTGCCTAGTCACGGGATATGCAAAAAAAATAAAGCCACCCATTGGGCGGCTACTCCATCATTTAATTCGATTAGACAACGGTTGATTGTGTTTGTTTGAAAGTACTTCCATTGGCTTGAGCAGCTAATTGATTGTACTGCTTGGCTGCTTGAATCCACGTTTCTTTTAAATCAATAAGATGGGCTAACACTTCTTCTGYCGGCTCTACATCTTTTTTCATATTTGCTTCGATTAGACGAGCATTGAAATATTCGTATAGTTTGAGCAAATTTTCTGAAATAGGGTTAGAACGATCAATGGTAATGATGAACTCACTTACAATATCCTGCACCTTTAAAAGACTTGTATTTGCATCTGAATAACGTTGTTCCTTGATCGCTTCAATTCCTTGACGGCAAAAACGGATAGCGCCATCGTAGAGCATAATAAGTAGTTGTCCTGGGGTAGCTGTTTGAATCGTACTTTGAAGATACTTATTACGTTGTTGAAGTTGCATTGTTTATCCTCCTATGAGCTGATACTTTTTTGTAAAAGGAAGGCTGCTCATCATAATTGGAATTTAAATATACCTCTAAACCTTTATCCTCTTTTATCTATGAGTATTCCAGCCATTTCCCAAAGTTTAGCAACAAAATCTAAATTTTTCTCTGGTGGAATTTCTCTAATAACCTCTCCCGATGCACTGTCTAATACTTTCACTGAAATAATATTAGTCTGCTTGTGTACAGAAAACTCTAAACTAGTACTCTTACCCTCCACAGCTTTAATAGCTCTGTCAATAGCTTTAATTAGCTGTTCTTCACTAATTGCGACATGCTCACCGCGAAGCTCCGCCTTCTTCAAATCGCCTGAATTCGCTATCTTTGCAAGGGATTGTGTATCATTACTGCCACTTGTAATTGATTTTTCCGTTACAGAGCCACCATATTCGATAGCACTTGCGCTCCGATTCATAGAACTAGCTGCCCCTGTAGGTGACACATTCGTGTTCATATCAATCATTCCTCCGCGTCAATTGTTCTACAGTATATATCGGCAATCGATCTTAGTTGTATTAGACGTTATTCTAATTATTGTAATAATTCTTTCTAAATCTATATTCACTTCTTCAATAGATAAAAAATAGGCCTCTCTCAAGAGAAACCTAGCTCATTCTTTATTTCTTTTTATCAAAAAACGCACCATAGGGTGAGTACGAATGACCAAAATCACCGTATTGCTGATTTACTGCTTTACTTTTATTCATATTTATCATTTCGAATTCCAACACTTTTTTCTTGCGATGAATCATAGGAACAATCGTTAGATCTACTTCATGAATAGGCTGAAGGAAACTCTTTTTCTGAGCATCCGTTAGAGAAACACCCTGTGAAAACAGAATGGACAAACTATCCATGATTTCTTGTCTTTGATTTAAAAGCTCTATCCATTCTTCAGGTTCACTTTCATTATCTAGCAGACTCTTTTCTAACAAATAGGTACTTTTCAACAAATCCTTAAGCAGAAAATCTAGAGAGGTACCCTGAGTCATAACTTCCTCTCCTTCTATACCTTCAAGCGAAGATTTAATTTTAACTACTAAATTGTTGTGTTAACCAGCTGCTTTGGGAGTTCGCTTTGCTCATTGCTGTTTCCATAGCTGTAAACTTACTCCAGTATCGTTGTTCAATTCTTTCTAATTTGGTCTTCCAATTACTAATATCCGTATCGATCTGACTTAATACTTTGCCTAATGCACTCTTATCAATAATTGTAGCGTTGCTTCCCGCTTTTTCAGAGAGCTTAGTCATAGCTACATTAATTTGATCGTAAAGGCGTTCGGTCAATCCACTTTCATTCAGTTTTGTTGTCGAATCTGTTGAGGTACTCACTTTTGTGAATAACTCCATTACACTTCCCTCGTTCTGAGAAATCGCTTCACGCAGCTTCGACTCGTTAATATACAGCTTACCTTTCTCTGAATATTCACCAGTTGTGATTCCAATTTTACTAAAACTATCATATTTTGGATCTATCCCTGCACCCTTTACATTAGCTGATAAAGATAATCGCAACTGCGATAGAACGTTATTAAGCATTGGGTCCTGACGTAATAAGCCACTCTTCGCTTTCGTTTCCCATTGCTCAATTTGTTTTTCTGATAACGATTCTTTCTCCTCAGATAATAGAGGCTTAAAATCCCTATAGGTCTTTTCATTTGTTTTGGTATTGATCTTATCAATAACCTCATTATATTTATCTATATAATCTTTAATGGACTTGAAGATGGCATCTTCATCAGTCTTCAAATTAATTTGAGTTGTACCTTTATCTTTAATAGTGAACTCAATACCATCGAATGTGAAAGTTGAGCTATTTATCTTATAGGAAATTCCGTTAACACTGAGCTCCCCCTGCTTAACCTTTTCAGAGAGTTGATAATCCTTTTTCGTAGAAAAGCCTGTTAAATCAGTGCTATTAACCTTGCCTGAAGATAGTCCAAGTTTATTAGTAAGTGCAAGTCCTGTCCCAATACCACTGATCTCAATAGCCGCATCGGTACCATTAGCCTTAGTAGTAAAGGTTATAGATTTATCATCATTTAAATAACTCGCAGTAACCCCCGTTGAAGATGAGACACTATTCACTTTAGCTATAAGGCTGTTAATGGTATCCGTTTCGGATACACTAATGGTAGTTGATCCGATCTTAAAATCAAAAGATTCACCTATTGCTGTAGTCCCGTCCTTCAAATTCTTAGTTTCGAATTTCACTGACGCTGCCTTTGCCGCCTCCGGGAGACTTTGTACATTAATATTATATGAGGATGCGCTTGGTGTGCCTTTTTGTTTTGCAGCTACAATTGAATCGTTATCGGATGTCAAGACCTTTTTTTGAAAATTACTTTGTAGCTTCATATCAAAGGTTTTATTCTTAAAATCCAATAAGAGAGTATTTACTTCTCTGTATTGATCGCGTCTCCACTCCTCGGTTTGCTTTTTCTGGAGAAGTGTATTGAGCTTGGAGCTTTCCGCCTTCATAAGATTTTTAACTATCGTTTCTGTATCAAGACCGGAAACTAAACCGCCCATGCGAATTGAGTTAACCATATTAGTCCTCCTACTTATTTTACATATATTTAGATTTATGTTCGTTGAGTTGCCATTCATCAGCAATTCCGATTACTTCTACTACTATTACTATCGGATTGAAAGTGAGTATAGTTTAGGGGTGTTTGATAAAAATAATAATCAAAGGAGGATATCATACTAGGTTCTGAGGAGTTGCACAATGACATATTCGAGTAACTATGATCGATTTCATTATCCTGACATAATCTATTCTTTTCACTATTTACTTTTTTAAAATGCAAAAAAGGCCGCTCCGAAGAGAGACCTTAACAAAAGGGATCCTAGACAGTCTAGGATCCCTTTATATTGCTTAAGATTAACGAAGCAATTGAAGAACGCCTTGAGGTTGTTGGTTAGCTTGTGCAAGCATAGCTTGTGCAGCTTGTGCAAGGATAGAGTTCTTCGTTTGGTTCATCATTTCTTTCGCCATATCTACGTCACGTACACGAGATTCAGCAGCAGTCAGGTTCTCGGAAGAAGTGTTCAAGTTGTTGATTGTGTGATCAAGACGGTTTTGAACAGCTCCTAGTTTCGAACGTTCTGCAGATACAGACTCAAGTGCATTATTAATTACAGTAATCGCTGCGTTAGCAGATGATTGTGTGGAAATGTTGATACCTTTTTGAGCGTTCGCTTCACTTGTAACATTACCATTGGCATCAGTAGTCGCTTTTGTAGAAGCTGTTGTTGTTTGAGTAATTGCGACAGGAGTACCTCCTGTAGCTGCTAGTGTTGCAAAATCAAAGTTGATATTTGCAGTTAAACCACTAGTTTTATCACCAACTAATACACCCGACTGGTTAGATTTCACTGTTACAGCTGTTCCAATATTACCAGCAGTATTTTGAAGTTGAATTGTAGCGCTTGCTGCAGTTACATTTAATGTTCCAGCATCGCCCACCGCGTTACCAGCAGCAGTAGCAATTTGAATTTGAACTCCATTGCCAAGAGCAAAGTTTCCTGATCCATCTCTTGTTGAAGTATTCCAAGATGTTCCACCATCAGTTGAATACCGGATTTCATTTACTTGAGTTGTTGTTGTTGTATCCATTACAGTTGATTCAAACTGGTAAGATAAGTTGTCAGAGCCTGTGTATGCAGAGCCAGTTGCTGTTACTGCACCACCAAAGCTACCCCCAACTGGCGCATATGCAGCAGCTGTTACAGTAACTGCCACCGCAGCTCCTGCTCCAAGATTAGAGTAAGCTTGTGAAATGCCTGTTACACCACTTCCAGCTGTCAAATTACTAGTAATCAGATCACCAGAAACTCCCAATGTTTTTGAATCCATAGCATTTACACTAACTGAGATGTTTTGGTTAGCGTTAGCACCGATATGGAATGTGCTGTTCAAGCCGCCTGCCAAAAGGTTTTTTGTATTAAATTCTGTTGTATTAGAGATACGAGTAATTTCTTTTGCAAGTTGATCTGTTTCTGCTTGAAGCTTCTCACGGTCAGCAGCTGTGTTCGTATCATTGGAAGATTGAACTGCCAATTCACGCATACGTTGCAAGATGGAGTGAGTTTCGTTCAAAGCACCTTCAGCTGTTTGAATCAAAGAAATACCATCTTGTGAGTTTTTAGCAGCCATATCTAGACCACGGATTTGACCGCGCATTTTTTCGGAAATTGCTAGACCAGCTGCATCGTCACCTGCACGGTTGATGCGAAGACCAGAAGACAATTTCTCGATGGATTTGCTAGTTGCTGCAGTGTTAGTAGACAACTGACGGTGTGTGTTAAGAGCTGCGATATTGTGGTTAATAATCATTAGTATTTCCTCCTTGAAATTTTCGTATTTCCGCATCCTTGCGGAAGCTTACGATAATAGTTCGGCCGTMCTATTATCGCGCTATTATATTTATCGGATTTCTCCATCAATTGTTTATAGCTTATATTTAAAAAAACAATTATTTTTTAAAATATTTTGATACATCCTCTATGGATACCGCACTAGTTGCTGCCGCACGATTTTCTGCTTGTATCGCCATATATATTTCTTTGCGGTAGATGTCTACTTCCTTCGGTGCCCGTATGCCTAGTTTAACATTATCGCCTTCTACGCCGAGTACGATGATTTCAACATTCGCACCGATCATGATAGACTCATTACTTTTGCGTGATAAAACGAGCATGGCTTTTCATCCTCCTTAGGTTCGGTTGAGTGGAGCGCGCGAGCTGTATGTATTATCGTGAAGAATTAGCTGTTTGCCTGTTAATGTTCTTTTATTCAAAACGATCGGAGCAAGCAAATTAATTGTTGCATTAGCAAAATCTGTGGATATGGTTATAACAGACCAAACCTCTACATCCTCTTCACCGTTAATATTTAGTTCTCGTTTCACGGTTTCCGGCAGTTCCCATTCATATTCTGGATAAAATAAAAATGGACTCGCAACCAGCAACGATATCGTTTCGTCCTCAGAAGCCTTCATAAGCTTCATTGGAAGTTCGTTTCCTAATTCTTGAAATACAAAGCCATTCAAATGTTCGAAACCTGGAATACCTTGTTCAAATTGATAAATTAGCTGTTCTATATTCACTTAATGACCCCCTAGTAGGATTCCTCATTTATTAAAAATAAAAACTATAGATCTCATGCGTCGTGCGCAAATGATCTATAGTCTAAAAAACAGTAACGTCTAAATAAGCTGTTCGAGCTGTGGTGGAATAATCTCCACTTTAGGATATTGGCTCATATAAATATCCAGCTTGCCGCGTTCATATTCATGAATAGGCTTGTTCACTTGAACATTAAGGTCGACTCGACCTGGAGTGGTATCAATCGTAAGTTCACCTGGAATATACTCGATATCAATATTATCATAGGAAGCTTCCCCACGGAAATCATATTCAGGAAAAGTTCGTTTCCAATCCCTTGCCATCTCTGCTATAGGGTTTCCTCCTAAATGAATCGAGGCCATTTGATCGCCCTTCTCCACAATCCGTGCAATGCCTTGCAATGCAATATCAGCAGCCATTGAATATATTTTGCTCATCGTTTGCAAATTGTTTCCAAGCGCTAACGCATCCCATACTCGATCTTGATTAATTTCAAGTCGTCCTTTGGTGGTTTGAAAATGTTGCTCTGGCCTGATTTGCTCCATATCTACAGTAGCAGCGGGCTGCTCAAGACGCTGTTTGCCCATATCGGCATCAATAAAGAGTACTGCATCCTGCGTACGAATTTGAATCTGCGGAATTTGCATGTTAATCTCCACCTATCTCAAGAAATCAACCAAGCTTGGACGTATAAGCTGTGCTCCAACAGATAGGGACGCCTGATATACATTTTCCTCTGTTTTCATATTCGTAATCACTTCTGCCATATCTGCGTCTTCTGTTTTCGCCTGTACCGTCTTCAAATTGATTTCAATATCGGCTAGTCGATTTTGAACAATATCGACCCGATTTACTTTCGCTCCTACTTCCGCTCTTTTTGTGAGCATTGTATTCATTCGACTATCTACCTGACTAATTAAGTTTGATATCCCCTTCTGATCACCAGATGCGAGCATATCATGTGCACGTTGAAGGAGTACAAATACATTGTCACTGCTCTCTATTTCCGCTTTTGTTGCCGTAGGAGAGATACCCTCCCCAAAAACTTCGTTGCCTGTAATGTTTATTCCCAGCTTCATTCCTGCGGATAGTTCATATTTAATTGAACCGTTATCCGAGCTGACTTGATATGCTTTTAACAAAGGCGGATCAACTGTCAAATCAGTTGTACCTTCTACCCCCATCGTTGGATAAGGCTTCTCACCGGTCATTTCACCATTAAATACTTGTTTTCCGTTAAATTGACTATTTCCGATTTCAACCATTTGGTTATACATTTGTGACATTTCAACTTTAACTGCATCAAGACTTGTTTGTTCGAGAGTTCCACTGGCACCCTTGACTAAAAGCTCCCTAACGCGCTGCATAATATCTCCTGCTTGACCAATAGAAGTATCCGTATATTCCAGCATAGATAATGCAGAACTTACATTTTTGGAATATTGGTCATTAGAATCAAGTTCACTGCGATAGCGCAGTGCAAAAGTGATACCAACTGGATCATCTGACGGTTTATTAATCTTCATACCCGTAGACAGCTGGTTTTGCAAATTATTCATACGTCCCATATTGCTTGTAATGTTACGAAGCAACTGTGTATTCATCATCGATTGTGTTACACGAAACGACATAATGTCTCACCTCCGCTTTAAAAATTATAGTCCTACTCGGCCCATCCCATTAATAACTTTATCTAAAATTTCATCAATCATCGTCATATTTCGAGCAGCTGCATTGTATGCATGCTGGAACTTAATCATGTTGGACATTTCTTCATCTAGCGAAACTCCGCTAACCGATTGTCTGCGGGATTCAACTTGGTCGACGATAATTTGTTGATTCGCCTGCATACGAGTCGCTTCCGCAGCTTGTACACCTAACTGGCCCACAACAGAACGGAAATAAGCATCAACCGTGTTTTTATTTTCACCTGTACCCGCGTCGAAGTCGAAACGAGTATCTCTCATTTGTGAGAAAAGGACGGCCAAGGAGTTGTTGCCGCTAATGACTGACTCTGAACCATCTGCATTCGTAGCTACCCGCATAGATGTCGCAATCAAATTAGAATTTGCAACAATTGCAGGATTAAGCGTGATGTTGCCGGCATTCAATCCAGCAGTACTGCCGTTTGCATCAGTAAAGAAAGGCAAACCCGCTTCTTGTCCAGCCAACGAATAACCAAGCTGATGCAAACCATTGAGCCCTTTTACCGTAACCTTTGTATCTTCGTTCAGTGTACGATTTGTGCCTGTATAGGTTACGTTATTCAATACTGTTCCTTCTGGCAAAACAGATCCTTTAGGCAGCGTAACCTCAAATTCGCCATTCGCCATCGTTTGAACGAGATTATTGAGCTCTCCGATGTACCCCTCGACWTAATGATCTCTTGCATATATCGTTCCATAAATAGCACCGCTATTTAAATCACCATTAGCAACCGCTGTAGTAATTGCCGCTGAATCCAGAGAAGCAGTAGATGTTCCTTGCACCAGCTCCGTACCGCCCATCGTAATGCGGTAGCCGCTCTCTTGGTCTTCTACGCGAATATTGATTAATCCCGAAAGCTGATCTGTAATCAGGTCACGCTGATCCCGCAAATCATTTGCGTTATCGCCTAAGCTTTCAACTCGTCTAATCTCGCCATTTAACTGAGCAATGCTTGTTGTAATCGAATTAACCGTATTTAAGTTAATCTCTACATTTTCCGTCAAATCTGCTTTTAAATCTCCGAGCTGTTTAGCTGTGTAATTAAAAGAATCCACAAGTGCCATCGTTTGTTCCATAACGACTTTGCGGCCATCCGCATTCTCAGGGTTTTTGCTGAGGTCTGACCACGAATTCCAAAAATTCGAGATCACCGTTCTAAGGCCCGTGTCGCTTGGTTCATTAACGATACCCTCGAGTTTAGAGAGCGTGTCGAGCTGAACTGAGAAATTACCCAGTGATTTATATTCATTGCGATACTGATTATCCAGAAACTTCTCTCTAATCCGAGTGATGGAAGACGCCTCAACCCCTGTACCAAGCTGACCAGCTGCTGTTGATTTGGAGAAACCAACCGCGTCTATCGGTCTTGATGCAGTCATGTTCACCACTTGGCGTGAGTAGCCTGCCGTATTCGCATTTGAAATGTTGTGTCCAGTTGTATTCAGAGCAGACTGAGTGGTAAATAAGCTGCGCCTTGCCGTTTCTAAGCCATGAAAAGTGGATGCCATCGTATATTGTCCTCTCTTGTTACGTTTTCATATTAAAGCGGCCATTACGATTTAAGGCCATGCCTTGAACAGCACGATGATAGGTCGCTTCTTCCTCAGTCGGACCAAGCAGCAAATCTTGCGTAAAATGCAAATGCTCCAGAGTCATCCTTACGAGCTGTTGATTGAATTCGTTAATATCTTGAAGTTTCTTAAGTGCTGCCGACAGCTCATTCCATATCGCCTGAAGCTGCTGCTTCTCATTCGCTTGGTATACAGCTTGTATGAGCTTCTCCATTTTGAACGAACGATGGGCAGTCAGCTTCTGATCAAGCATATATTTCCCTATCAAAAAGATACGCTGCTGCTCCAGATCCATAATCCGCTGAAGACTCTTCTTCTCTTTGCTGGAAATATACGAGAGCGTCTCTACTTGGTTCACAGTAATAGCCGACGTCTTCGCGTTGCCGTATTCAATAAGCTGCAGATGCTCGTCTAAAAGCTCTTGCAAAATCACGATGATTTGCTGGATGTACTCATTCATTTAGAGGATTACTCCTTCAGGAAGGGAAGCAGCTTCTCGGCAATCTTGCCAGCTTCCACATGATAGTTGCCTGTTGCTACCAAACGCTTCAGCTGCTCAATATGTTCTGTTCTGTCCGCTCCGCTTGCTTTGCTTGTCGATAGCAATTCCTTAGCTGCATCAGAGATTTGGACTTCGTCCTTCTGCTTAGCCTTGTCTGTCCCGCCTACTCTGGACTCCGAATGCTTCTGGTATGGATTAAGTGCTCCGATACGATTCGTCTCATTTATTTTCATTGTTTACCCACCTCATTATTTACAGGAACTAAAAAAGCCGATTACCTTTACAAGTATTATCGGCTTCAGTCAAGTGAAATTTTATAGTCATCAAAATATTAACTTAAATCATTTATCATTGTATCTTTCTAAGCCTTTATAAACACCCGTTTGCTTGTAAGCACTTTTTAAATCTTCTTTTCGCGATATGTCTTGGAACATCTGCTTCTTGTCCTTCTCAATTCGATTGCGACAATTGTCGCAAAGATGATTATCACGAATCAGAGTTCCGCATGATTCACAAGGGTATGACATATTAGGTGCATTCATAATGGAGATGCGTCCCTCGCGTATGAACTTCGTAATTTGTTTAATCGAAACGCCAGTAGCATCTGATACCTCAGTAATAATTGAGCCTCTAAATTCACGCAAATAGTTTGCGCAAAGCTCATACTCTTTATCAATTTCACGCATGCATGCCGGGCACACGTCTCTAAAGTTTTTTGCAAAAAGCTTACCGCAGCGAGGACAATTATCTAGGTTCATCGCTCTGAGCCCTCCTTTTTTTGTAAAACCATACTAGCTATTAGTTACATTCTAATCGATAGCATTAACTTTTTCACTATCAATCTAATTATTAGATCTATCAGCCTAGCTGAATTATGAACGAGCCCAGGTCAAAATATAGATATCGAGTGGAAGCTCCGTATAACAATGCAAAGCCTTTGAGCAGGCTTCTGCCGTACTTCCAGTTGTGTAGATATCATCGATTAAAAGTATACGAATAGCTCTATCGTTTAGATGCTTTTTGCTATGGGATTCAGAGGCTAATAAGCTCAAATTCGTATTCACTTCAAAAAGAGATTGCGTATCGCGCATTCTTTCGGTGCGTGTTTTGAAGCTTTGCTTCTCTGAATGTCGCGAACGAATGAGCAATTCCAAAAGCGGAAGCTGAAAACGCCTCGCGATATGGCTGGCGAGCTGCTCCGCTTGGTTGAACCCCCGATCAGCTGCTCGTTCTTCACTTACAGGAACGTAGGTAACAGCATCCCAGCAGTCTGCAATCGATATTTTTGGTTTACGACTGCTGCTGCTTGCCACGATAAACTGTTGAATGATTTCCATGGTCATCGCCTCGAATGGAGGCAGAAGCATATCCCCGAGCAAAGGAGCAAGCTGCTCATTGCCCCTATATTTGTACAAGGCGAGCATGGCTCGCATGGCTTGATTATAATGAACCGCGCTGCGGTTGCATATGAATGCGCCATGCGGACGACGTATGCAGTCTTCGCATGGGATGCCGCGCCCGCATCTACGGCAGGCGATGCGGGTCAGCCATGGTATTGCGGAGAGGCACGCTCCGCAAAGGGAATTGCGAAGCTGGGTCGTCAGCTTCGCGTGGTTGTAGCTGCTCGCGCTGCGAGCCTCGCTTTGCGGTTTACCGCATAGGAGACATGCGGCAGACGTTGGAGCGAGCAGCTGCGCGGATGTGGTGAAAGCGGATTGTAGACGCTGCAGCCATGCTCTTGGCGAGACGTTCATTTTGGCGAGCCTCCTTTTGATGCGGGGAGCAAGTAGCCTTGCTTGCGAGCCATGCGGTTCATCGTTTGAATGTGGCGTACCGCCTGCAGCTGTGGGCGATTGCGATCATGGCTGCAAAAGTACACACGACCGAATGGATCATCCGCAGAGCGGCCTGCTCTTCCAGCCATTTGAACCAGTGAAGCCTCGTCAAAAAGCCTTCCGTCTGCGTCAAGAATATAGACATCGCTTTTTGGGATAGTAACGCCCCGCTCTAAAATCGTAGTTGTGACTAGTACTCGTATATCCCGCGAGCGAAAACGCTGCACCTTCTCTGTTCGTTCTTCATCCTGTGAAGAGGTTGCCGCAACAGCAGCATTTGAAAGAGCAGCACGCAATAAAGCCGCCATAGGCTCGGTTTGAGCAATTTGCTGCACGAATACAAACAGCTGAGCGCCTCGATCAAGGGATGACCGCATGGCTGCTAAGAGCTTTGACGGCAGCTTGCGGTGCTGGAGCATCTGCTTTACTGTAGGCGTTTGTAGAAGCTTGGGCACTGGAAGAGGATGACGATGATAACGAACAGGTACTCTTGCATGAGGCAGCTTCCCGCGTTTTGCTGCTCTTTGCAGCTCACTAGGCGGCGTAGCAGACAGCAGCAAGCGAGCAGCACCTGGCGCACAGCTTTTGTCTGCTGCAAAATGCAGCAGTGGATCGCCCGCAAAAGGAAACGCATCCAGTTCATCAACTACAACGAGATCAAAGCCTTGATAAAACCGCATCAGCTGATGCGTTGTCGCAAGTGTAATATCTCCGCTTTCCCAGCGCTGCTCACTACCACCGTATAATGTTACGACTGAAGCCTTAGGAAAAGCTCTCCGAATACGCGGGTCAAGCTCGATCACCACATCACGGCGCGGTGTGGCAATAAGCGCCTTCCCGCCGCGCAGCAGGACAGACTCCACAAGCGGAAAAATCATCTCCGTTTTGCCCGCTCCTGTTACAGCCCAAAGAAGAAACTCTCTCATCTGGCGCTGCTTGTCCAGCTTTGACAATGCCGCGTCTATCGGCGGCTCTTCCACAAACTGCAGCGCCTTGGCTGCTGCAGCTGTCTGCGCAGGGCTAAGCCCCCATTTATCAAGCCGCTGTTCATACGTCAGCGGCCTCAACCCCTTACCAGAGCCGCGAACCGTCGTCTCTGCCCAATTCAACCCCGCGCGCTGCCCCGTAATAAGCAGCTCACATTCCCGGCTTCGCCCCATCCCAATGCACGCCATGCAATAGGCGCAGTGCCGCCCGCACGCTGCACATGCCGTGCGGTGCATTTGCGCCTCGCCGCTCCCACAGCGCAAACAGCTGCGCTCCCGCCTGCGGCGCCCCAAAGCGTCCAATCGCCCGCCACCCACGGCGGCTATTGATCCGCTCAGGCGCACCTGCCCGAGCAGCGAAGCAAGCTGGAGCAATTCTCTCCAGCTTGACGCGGCACCGGGACAGCTTGCGCTAGACAACAGGGCGTGCGCCTCGCTTCGCAAAAGCGCACGTCCCTGCAGCATACCCGCGGCAAGCTTCGCTCCTGCCGCAAACTCTCCCAGCTCTTCAGCGCTATAAACTCCCGCCTCCTCGCCACCCAAACCCTTAGCGCTGCTACGCTTTTCACCATTATTCGCAATCGCTTCTCCTCCGATTTCCCCAACCACAGCGCCCCTTACCTTCTCCCACCTCTCCACTAAACCAAAAAGCCTCTCTATCGCCAACGCTCCTTTCCGCTTCCCTCGACTACCCAAAAAGCGCCAACGACTCCCCAAACTAATCTTGCCATTATGAACTGCTTGCTCTACTCCACCACTGTATTTCCGATAATTTCTCTCCAGCTCGCTAGATTTCTGATTACTACTATTCAACCCGCCAGCTGCTGCATCTCCACTCGCCCCATCAGCTTTTGCTTCCTCCGCACATGCGGCCAATAACTCAATCGCCTCATAATCAGTATTTCGTCCTCCTTCATTTAAGCTTTTACTCGCACCGTTTCTGCCGACACTGCCACGTTTTATAGCCGCATCCCAAAGCTCCACTGCAACGCACGCATCCCCGAGCGGCAGTTCTTCTTTTAGCAGCCATCCCTCCTCTGCGATCTCGTTGTTCAAGAATCCCGCTTCACCAAACGCTCCATGCATCCAGAAGTATTTATCCACCATTGCCTTGATGGTAAGTCGAGCCTGCCAGCATCCATTCACTTTCACAACATACAATTGTGCCTTCATCTCTATTCGCTCCCTCGACACTTTATAGAACTGATTTCATTATTCATCTGTTAAGTTAACTATAGCCTCTCCCTTCCCAGACAAAAGGAGAATGATGTTGGCAAGCACGGTAAACAAAAAAAAGCACACCCAACAACGCATTTGCGTTATTGAGTGTGCTTCACTCCGACTATTTCATTACCGTAGAGTATATACTAAAATGGCATTTTCGACAAATCTGTCGGATTTTGCAAATCAATTAGCACCGCATGATCAGAAAGCGACACAACTCCTTCTGCTTGAAGCAGCCACAGCAGCTGAGTTCCATCCACACCCTCTGTTTGAGAGCGCTTACCGTCTTCGCTTCCAGACAACGGATTAGATCCATTAGAGTGAATCCTGACCTCATCGCCCCTTCTAGCTAATCGTTCAACAATAGCCAGTGTCTCCTCTGTAACCCCTTGATCTACGATCGTCAAACGAACATTTTTCCCCATTCGCCGAGAGAAAGAAAACAGCGAACGTACATACCATTCCATATTGTTTTGCTGAACGTCAGCTACGAGCACATAATGCTTGCTGGATTGCTGGCGCCCTCGCCAAATTCGATACGCCAGATGCACCGACAATGCAGCCAAAGCATAACAGCCAATAACAAGAAGTAGAAGTTCAAACATGGCGGCCACCTCCTCTTTGTGACACTATATGCCATGAAGAGCCCACTGGTTCCGCAATCAAGGGACAAGGTGACAAAATGTGTGTTATGCCAAAAATATATTCTGCTTTATGATGATTATTAGTCATTTTCTGACAAAGAAACACCCTTGAGCAATTTCCAATACATGTTATCATTTTAATATGAAAGCATGCATATCTAACCGGTGCACGCATATAGAAAGGGAGAGTGGATTTTCACAATCAAAATAACTAGGGAAGCGATGAAGTATAATCTACAATTGGACACTTGGATTATATGGAGCTAGTAGTGTAACCGGCCCTCTTGGAACCCCACTACGTATCTAAGAGGAGAGTGAAAGATGCGTTATTTTAGGAAAAAAATCAGTTTAGCCCTGGCTCTGTTATTAATTTTTTCGTTGTCGCTTAGTTCCATTGCCATGGCCGAAGGTGATAGCAATCAAGGTACGAATGCTGCAGCACTCGTAGATGAGAATAGCTGTCCACAGTACTCATCGGATCGCAAGGATGTCATTGCCACGCATTCCAATATCGTAGTCAATAATAACGGAACAGCTACCGCTACGTTCCAGACGTTAAAAGATTGTGTTAGAGTCAGCTTCTCCGGCTATGAAGGCCCTGCTGACTGGGCACCTGGACCCGGCGATACAACCATTCCATACAACAAGCAAACATTTTTTGAGGGACAGTCTATTATATATCCAAAAGCAGGTACTTACTCCGTTACGATTAACATTCCAAGATGCTTGCCTTATCAATTAGATATCTATAGCGGAGATTTAATTAAGACATTAGGTCCCGGCGCTCATGGTGACAAAATTTTAGCATGGAATCTAAAGCTTTCGAACAGCTGTACGGGTAGTATCATCATCAATAAACATTTAAATGATGTCGAGGGCGCTCCACATGCAGGCATTACCTTCGAGCTTTGGAAAGACGGTAAATTAGTCAAAAGCGGTGTTACCAATAGTGACGGTATTTTGCAATTCAACGAATTGCCTATCGGTACCTATACACTAAAAGAATTAACCTTAGATGGCTTTACCACCGATTTAGTGGCTACCCAGCAGATCGTAGTAACCACAGATAACTCTGTGCAAAAAGCAGTTATCAATACGGCTAAGCTCAAACTTGAAACAGCCTGCTCCGCCGATCCAAATAAAACAAGAACATGGAAAGTAAGCAACGAGAGTGACATCGAGGTTTCTTATTCATGGGAAATTCCGAATTCCACTCAAACAGGAAACGGCGTAATACCTGGAAAAGGTTCCGTAAGCTTTTCAACGAATACGGAGCTCGTCAACCCAACTGATCCACAAGCTGTACCTAATACGCTGAAGATCCATTGGGGCAAGGAGAAAGAGCTTTCGCTTGTGAATGAAGGCGAAACCTGCTCTACGCCTACTCCAACACCGTCATCGACACCTACTGCTACTCCAACTTCTACACCTGAGAGCACGCCTACAGCTACACCAACTCCTACACCTGAGAGCACGCCTACAGCTACACCAACTCCTACACCTGAGAGCACACCTACAGCTACACCAACTCCTACACCTGAGAGCACGCCTACAGCTACACCAACTCCTACACCTGAGAGTACACCTAACAATACACCACCTTCCACACCTGTGATCACGCCTAACAACACGCCTACTGCAACAACTACAGTAACGACAACACCTACATCATCACCTGAAGCAACACCTATTGTTGAAATTGATGATGAAGATCCACCTGTTGGAGGAGTTACTGAAGGTGGAGAAGGCGAGCCGCCAATCGATCCTGTTGTTGCTGTAGATGAAGATCAAGTCCCGCTTGCTACTCTGCCAAAAACAGGCGAAAGCAGTCCGGTTCCTTATTATCTCATCGGGGCATTTGCCCTTTCAGCGGGATTCATTTCTCTTCGCAGACAAAAACAAAGAAAATAGTTAAGATTATATGTTTCACCACGCACTCTTAGGCTGGTTTTATACAGCTTAGGAGTGTTTTTCTTTTACACAACCATCGCAAGGCAACCTTTTATGCAAACAAAAACCCCCGTATCAACCGATACGGGGGTTTGCTCGATATGTAAGTAATGATCAAAAAGGCTACTACAGGGTAACCCATCCATATTTGATCGATTGGATAACAGCTTGCGTACGGTCATCAACTTCCATCTTTTGCAAAATGCTGCTCACATGGTTTTTAACCGTCTTTTCGCTAATGAATAAAAACTCTCCAATAAGCTTATTGCTCTTGCCCTCTGCCATAAGCCTTAACACCTCTGCCTCACGGCGTGTTAATGGGCTTTCATCGCCAGCAACGAACTTAACTCCCGGTTCCTGAGCAGCTGCAGCACCTGAGACAATTCCCATCTCATCCAAATACGTCATACGGCGAAGCTGGTTAATAAGCTTACCTGTCACTTTAGGATGGATATAGGCATGACCTTGGACAACGGAACGAATGGCGTTAATTAGCGATTCTGCCTCCATATCCTTCAGAAGGTAACCCGTAGCCCCTTTACGAAGGGTTTCGAATACATAGCTCTCATCGTCGTGGATAGATAAAATGATAACCTTAACATCAGGAAACATACTTTTTAATCGTTCAGTCGTCACGACACCGTTCTCTATAGGCATATTAATATCCATCAGGACAATCTCAGGAATGGTATGATTGCAAAACTCCAAAACTTGAATGCCGTCACCACATTCGCCGATAACTTCAAGATCGTCTTCCATATTTAGAATCCGCTTAAGTCCTTCACGAAACAGCTGGTGGTCATCCGCAAGTAAAATTTTGATTGTATTCACATTGCTTGCAGCTCTTTGGATCATCATCATCTTACTCCTTTCTAGATTCGGCAGTAGTAGGTATATCTATTATAATTTTCGTCCCTCTACCGGGATTTGAGTCTATATCCATCCTTCCCTCTATTAGCTCAATGCGTTCTCTCATCCCTACCAATCCAAAATGTGCGTTTCGAGTAGCATCCTGCTCGATTAAATCGCTGTTAAATCCAACGCCGTTGTCTTGAATTACGAGTGAAATATGCTGTGGCTGATAGTTAATCTCGAGCATTACATGTGAAGCGCTCGCATGTTTTAATGCATTGGTAAAAGCTTCCTGAACTAAGCGGTATATCGCCGCTTCCATTGCAGAGGGCATCCGAGTTTCTTTACCTATAAGCTCGAATATGGTATGTATTTTTGTTTTCTCTTCAAAATCCTGTGTGAATTTACGAAGAGTCGGCACAAGTCCCAAATCATCCAACGCCATCGGGCGCAAATTAAATATAATTTTGCGAATTTCCTCAAGGCCGGAGCGCACTTGTCCTTTTAAATCTACTAATTCTTCCTGCACCATCACAAATTCCTGCTTGATTAGCATACGTTCTGCAATTTCTGTTCGAAGAACGATATTTGCGAGTGATTGCGCGGGACCATCATGGATTTCTCGAGCGATCCGTTTACGCTCTTCCTCTTGCGCCAAAATAATTTTCAATCCCAGCAGCTGCCTGGTTTTGGCAGACTCAAGAATACGAGTAACCTGATTAAGATCACCCGATAAATATTCAAGTACGACATTTATTTGCGAAGCAATCGTTTCAGCACGCTCGATTGAATTTTCTACATTTCGAACACGTTTTTGCAAATCATCTCGACGTGCTTTCAAGTAGGATTCCTTCTCGCGGTACACCATCAAATCCAGCTGGATTTGTGTAGCCTTCTCATAGGCAGACTTAATGTCATCTTCCTTGTAGCGTACGAAATCTCGGCTCACTTCTGTCAGCCTTATACGCGCACGGCGATAGTCTTGCTCCAGCTGGTCAACCTTGTCAATTGTCTTCACCGTTTCTTGAAGGACAATTTCAAGCTCCTGCTCGAGTGATTCTAGCTCCGTGCGCGCGGATTCACATATTTCATAAATCTGGTATTTGCTGTCTTCCATCACTTCGATTGCGTTTTTAATAACTCGATTTATATCGACTGTAAGGTGGTCCACTGTAGATCGGCAACCTTTCTATATTAAAGGTTAATCTACTCTATCATACCACAGATTGGATATATTTCGTCCATCGTTAATCGATGGTAATCTTTTTCGCTTTCCCGTCATACCCGACCTTTAGGCCTAGTTTCTCTGAAAATAAACGGACCGGAATGAGCGTCCGATTATTACGAACGATAGGCGTAATATCTGACGATTGCAGAGCGCCATTTAAAATAAGATCCTTTTTGCCGAGTGTCATTTCCATCAGCTTATTGCCGCGAAGAACGGTGACTTGTCCCGTTTTTCCGTCAAATAACAGCTTCGCTCCCATGGCATCGGATACAAACCGGACAGGTACAAATGTTGTTCCATTCAAAACGATGGGTGCTGAATCAAGCGTAATCGCTTTTCCATTAACCGTTGCAGCAGATTTGCCTACAGTCATTACGACCTTAGTTTGTGAATCAACCGTTACGGAAGGCGGATATTGCAGCTTCATATTATCTAGTCCAATAGAACCTGTTGCAGAACGCTCATCCTGCCCTTCGGCGATCGTCACAACGTAAATTCTTTTTAGTTTAACAGGGAATTTCATCCCTGCAGAGGATAAATTCATCTTCACATTCTTCCAGCCGCTCCAATCAAGCTGTTTTGCAAGATCGATAAGATGTGCTTTGCCATCCGCATCAATGAACTCTGCGCGCACCCAGTTCAGGCTGTTATCGCCATAAAGATCAACCGTCATGGAAGTAGGTGAACCCTCAATCGCGCGACCGTTTGTATTAAATACTACATACGATGCTTTAGTTCCAGTGCCGTTTGTGAAATCATAATCCAGCTTTAATGCTTTCGAAGAAGCTTGTCCTTGGAAATCGGATACCAAGCTTACGCTTCCTGTCGTTGTCGCAGGCGTGACCTGTGATGTAATGGGATAGGTTGATTTTTCAAAATCCTCAAAGGTGCTCACTGCTTCCCCTTGTGTGAATGGAATCATTGTCGGAAAACCATCATAACGAGCAATGGCATACCCGGTGCTTGTACCTGCGTTAACCGACTGCACAGTTAGATTATCGCCGTTTCTAGATGCGGTAAACCCAACAAACTCCCACTTCACGGAGTCCGCGCTAAGCTTATATGAACTTCCGTTTTTCAGCTTTACAGTAAGCGGAACAGAAATCGTTGCTCCTTTTGCGAGCACACCTGCATTMGTATCAATGGAGAGCGATGCAATTTGATCCTGTCCAATCACTTCAATTTCTTGTTTGGTAGAGATCGCTCCTGATTTCACAGTGAGATTCGTTTTACCCGCCTTTGTGGCAGTGAATTCATTGCCTTTGAACGTGCCAATGGCTTTCTCGGTACTCCATACGGCAGCTGAATTGTCTACTTCAAACGGGTTATAGTACGTGTCATAGCCTTTTAATGAATACGACGATTTTTGACCGATAAACATAACATTAGCGCCGCTCACAGAAATGCCTTTCAACGAACCTGCTGGAGCAGTTGTGAATACGCCTATGCCGTTTGCAACACTTCTTTGGGTGGTGCCGTATTGCGTAGGATGCGACAGCTTCAAATCATTCGTTCCCAGTGGACGCTCGATCATCGTTGTAGAACCGCCGCCATCCAGATTGACGCCTTTATATACGCCTAGCTGCAGCATAATTTGCTGAAGCTCCTTCAAGTTTACACCCGTATTCCCGCCGCTGCGCTCACTCGTGATGAGATATACTTTAGTGCCATCCTGTGAATAACCGACCGCTGAACGAGAAGTATAGGAAGAGCCGCTTACTCCTGTAATATCGCGTGAGAATGGAGCTACTGCGCCCGCATTGACTAACAATGTATGACCGCCTGCCATCATTTCAAA
>NZ_JBFTSN010000011.1:0-53454 GCF_056400045.1 Paenibacillus sp. 01L418 | reverse complement strand
GAATAACAGAGCGTGCAATATTATCTACCAGTACATAAAATTGCCCCACTGTTGGAACGCTTTGTGGATTTAAACTTTTATTATAGTTGAGTGTAACGATATTACTGCTCACGCTAATGGACTGAAGATTAGGTGTACCTGTGTCTGGCGTACTATAGAGGCTGTAGTTATTAAATGCTGCCAAATAGTTGCCTGCCGTATCACGAATGGGATACGTGCCCGGAGCATAGGTCACATAGACGTTCTGGTAATTTTGTATCGAGCCATTAATCGTTAACAAAATATTGCCGCCTGTGCTTGAAATCGAAGTTGTACTGTAATTCACTCCGCCCGCATTAACCGTAAATTGCAAATAGGCGTAGCTGTTCACAGTCGCTAGATCCTTGTTAAAAGATAAAGTAATCGCTGTACCCGAAGCATTCCCGCTTACAATGGTTGGGGCAGAGACATCCTTAGCACCTGATACGTCCTGATTTGCAATACTAATCGCTTCATTTCCTGAAGTATCTTGAATTGGGCTAACTGCTGCTTTGGAATAAGAGAGCTTCACCACTTGTCCGGCCACAATAGGGCTCGATAACGTTATAATGACTGTTTCTCCGCGAACTTGAACACCGACAACAGAACGAGGCGCCCCGTTAACTGTCGCATAAAAACTTCCTGTCGAAGGTACCGCGTGCACATTCAGATCTTCATTATAGGTCATCGTAATCGTTGATCCGCTCCACTCGAGCTTGCTTAATGTAGGAGCTGTCGTATCAGAACCAAATGATTGAAAAGTCCATTGATATTCATTTAGTATTCCAGCAAAACTATTGCCGGCCAAATCGGTTACTGCACTCGCATCAATCGTTACATAATATGAAGTTTTTGCAGTAAATGGCTGTGTTGGCGCTATGACTAACACATTATTATTGTTGCCATCAACATAATAGTTTGCCGGGATCGGCTGCAGTGATTTGTCTCCAATAGGGTTAAATAGGATTGAACCCGTTGCACCCTTTTTTATCGGTTCGCTAAACGTTGCTGTAAAAGCTTGATTTAGCCCTACTGAAACCGCATTGTTAAGCGGGTTCAATAAAGAAAGCGTTGGTCTTACCGTATCTTGAGAAACCGTAAAAGACCAATACGTCGATGAGGATATTCCGGCAAAATGATTTCCTGCTGCATCACGAATAGCGCGATTGCCGATCATTACATAGTATTTCGTATTGTTTACGAAAGCTTTCTCAGACTCTCCGTTTATCGCTTTATTGGGGTCTATCGTTATCTGATAGGTACCGCCGCCAGTCACGCGTTCCGAAGTAATTGGAATAGTACGGAACAAAGATCCTGTTGCAGTTTCTCTTATTTCAATGACTCCGCTGCTTGGGAAGACCGGTTCATTAAAATTAATTTTGAGTAAAGAATTTAAGCTGGTGATAGATCCATTCGCTACCGGCAATAATTCTGTTGCAAGAGGCGGAGTGGTTTCATAGCCCGGGTCTGTACTAAAATTCCAAACGGATGCTCCAGCAATACCGTGATACCATTGAGATCCATTCGGATCTGTCTGGGTGAAGGCTCCAGCATCAATTAATACATAATAAGCTGTATTCGGTTCAAAGTTAGAGCTTGGAGTTATTTTCACTTGATTTTTGGTTACTGTAATTCTCGAAGAAAGGGCACTAAAACGCTCAAAAGTAGTATTATTGCTAATTCTGCGTATTTCAATATATTTGTCCGCACGTGCTTGTATAGCTTTATCAAAAGTGATGAACAGCTCTGAGTTGACCGGAACAGAGGTAGCATTATCTGCCGGAACAAATGGTGCAGCTACGTTAACCGGTGCTGCGTCCGTTGTAAAAACCCATGATGTGCCGTAATAAAGGTTCCCCGCCGCATCTTGAAATGCAGTATCTGGAATTGTAACGGTGTATGCTGTATTAGGCTGCAGCGCAGCAGGAGGTTGAATAACGATTAGGTTCGTTCCGCTTCCTCTTACCGCGTTAGATGTAACAGCAATGGTACGGCTGTCCTCGACCGAGCTAATTTGTATGTTGCCACTTGCAACATAAACAGGCTCATTAAATGAAATGGTAATCGGTGTAGTCACCGCAATTGGAGCGACCGATGGCGACAAGCCTGTATGAGAAGGCCTGGTTACATCTACTTCAGCAACGGTTCGGAAATTCCAGCTGCTTGCACTTTTTATACCGGTATAACCAACACCATTGGATTGGTTAACAAAAGCACCGGCATCTACCAATATGTAATAATTCGTGTTTAAAGCAAAATTATTAGACGGATCTATTGTCACGACACGCTGCGATGAATCAATAGTAATTCGATTAGACGATAGAGGTATACTCTCTACCAAATTGCTTGTTGCATAGTCATAAATATTAATAGACGTTGAACTAGAGCCTTTGCTTACATTTTCATCAAAGGTCATCTTTAAATCAGCGGAGATCGATACGTTAATTAGATCGTCGGCTGGGCTTAAACTAAGTACGACGGGACCAGAAGCCGCCGCTGCCGCTTGCTGCGGGGCCGATGACCAGCCTGCTAAGCTTAATTGGAGCAACAGCATAACAGCGATAAACGAAGATAGCTTGCTCGTTCGATTCATTTCAATTCACTCCTCAAAAAATTACACTCGTACCTTATTTGTCGGTTTCTAAGCATGAAAAATTTAGGTTAAACTACTTTTTTGTACCGAATGTATAACAAAAAAGCCGTCCATGAAGTAGTCATACTACTTTGTGGACAGCTTTTTTAGCCTATAAAGGCTTTTATATTGTATATCGAATCTTAAACTCCGCTTTGAACGCCAGCGTCTGCTTTAAGCTTCTCCGCTTTATCAACGCGTTCCCAAGGAAGATCAACATCTGTACGGCCGAAGTGACCATAAGCAGCTGTTTGTCTGTAAATTGGGCGACGTAGATCAAGCATTTTGATAATGCCTGCAGGACGAAGGTCAAAGTTGCTAGTGATGATATCAACAAGTTTATCTTCACCAATTTTGCCTGTTCCATACGTATCTACGTTAATTGATACCGGTTGAGCAACACCAATTGCGTAAGCCAGTTGGATTTCGCATTTGTCTGCAAGTCCTGCAGCCACGATGTTCTTAGCTACATAACGGGCAGCATAAGCTGCTGAACGGTCAACTTTTGTAGGATCCTTGCCGGAGAATGCGCCGCCGCCATGACGAGCGTAGCCGCCATACGTGTCAACGATAATTTTACGACCAGTTAGACCAGCATCACCTTGAGGTCCGCCAATTACGAAGCGGCCAGTTGGGTTAATGAAGTATTTTGTATCAGCATCAAGCCATTCCACTGGAACCACCGGCTTAATAACATGCTCAAGAATATCTTTTTGGATTTGCTCAAGCGTGATTTCTTCCGCATGTTGTGTAGAAACGACAATGGTATCTACGCGAACAGGTTTACCGTCTGCGTATTCAATTGTAACTTGCGTTTTACCGTCTGGACGAAGGTAAGCAAGCGTCTCGTTTTTACGTACTTCAGACAAGCGGCGAGCGATACGGTGAGATAGCGCAATGGGAAGCGGCATAAGCTCAGGTGTTTCGTTTGTAGCAAAACCAAACATTAGACCTTGATCGCCTGCACCGATATCTTCGTTTTCTTGCTTCATATCTTTGCCATCACGAGTTTCAAGCGCAGCGTTAACGCCTTGCGCAATGTCAGCGGACTGCTCATTGAGCGAAGTCAATACTGCGCATGTACTGGAGTCAAAGCCGTATTTAGCACGTGTATAACCGATTTCTTTAATCGTACGGCGCGCAATTGAAGAAATATCAATAAAATCAGCACGGCTGCTAATTTCACCAATAACAAGTACAAGACCTGTTGCTACAGAAACCTCACAAGCTACACGCGCGTATGGATCTGCTTCTAGAAATGCATCTAAGACAGCATCGGATATTTGATCACAAATCTTATCCGGATGGCCTTCAGTAACTGATTCTGATGTAAACAAATGGCGTCCTTTAACCGACATCCGTATCAACCTCCTACAACCTTAATATTAATAAGTGCGGACATTCTACACAAAAAATGAACCTTTTCCCGTAGGAAAAGGTTGTTTTACAACTCTTCTAAAACAGTATGATACCGAAAATGTCGCTTTGTGTCAATGGACGCCGGAATTTCCAATAATTATTGATAACCGCCAAGCACTGATTCTGCTTGAGCTATCAGCCTTTTGGTGATCTCTCCGCCCACTGAACCAGCTTGCCTCGTCGATAATGCTGACCAGTGTACGCTGTGGCCTCCGGCTCCAGAGGATGCCCCTAGTTCGCCAGCAAACTCAGTGTCCGCTCCTTCGCTTGTATAGCCGCCTGAGGTTAAACCAAATTCTGCAGCAATTTCATATTTCAGTTGATTTAATGCTGCTTTACTTGTTGGTACTACTACTTTATTCGAACGACTCATAAATGACACCTCCAAAGAATGTAGGAACACAATTGTATTGTGCATCCTTTCATCTTCTTTAAAGCGTATAATCTATTGTCATTTCGGGTAAAATGTTGAACATCCATCCATATTATTGCAAGCTGTATTTCCCTTTAACCAATACCGTCAAGCCATTCTTTTGATTAGGATCTGGCAATATGCCGCGGCCCTCACGTGGGAAAAGCAATAAATGGTTGGTTGGAACAGCTTTCCCTTTAGTTAAATCCGTGCCGCCAGTTAGATCAGCTATACCGCTTGCGTCAGAGCTATAGGCAATTGCCTTGCCTACACGTACAATGACCTCTGTGCCTTGGCCAGCCATTAGCGTCTTGCCAGCTGGCACTGTGACAACTTCTAGCGCGGTGTCCGCGACAGGCGTCGTCGTACCGCCTCCAGGAGTGCCACCGCCTAACTTGGCGAGTTGTTCATCCACATAGCTTTTGGTGACAACAGGATCTTCTACAGAGCCCGGAGTCAGCGCATTTGATTCCGCTTCAAGCGGTGATGCAAAGTTTACGCCGACCCACACGCCTGCTCCTACTAAAACAACTGCAACTAAACCGCGTATTACCTTTTTCTTCACTTTTGGAAGTCTCCTCTCTATCTCTCATCTCCTATAAAGATACTAGATTTAAGTAGGAGAAACCAGTTTTTATTTGTTAGTGGTTGCCGTCTAGCCAGTTAGTTGTAGTTGAAAAAGTAATCGGCAAAGTTGCTAATTTCTTCCTGTTATCATTAATTGTCTCATAAACATTTAATTGATATTCATTCCAGAAAAGAGTGTCACCCATTTCTTTGTTAATAGCATTGTAATTGGAACCTAATTTCCATCTCAAACTATTTTCCGCTTTACCTTCTAAATCAATTAATTGTGAAAAAAGAATTTGTTTGGTTGCTTCATGTACAATTTCGAAAGTGAATTTTGATTGCGTATATCCATCATAACTCAAATCCTTTGTTACATTAGCACCAACTTTAATATCCATTCGAGAACCATTTAACCATACATTAAAATAGTTCATGTCAATTGTATATGGTCCTACTTTTATATCTTTGAAGTTATTGCTAGCAACCTTCTCTTCAGGCAAAGCAAACTGTGCAGCTCGTAAATATCCAATTGCTGTACCTGTTCCTTGAAGTAATCCTTTTTCATCAAATGCTTCACCCATAATTAGCTGCATTCCTACACGATCAACATTATCCGGTAATTCAGTCCAAACTATTAATTGGTCTTTCTTTTCCGATTTTATACTATTTGTTGATTTTATGATTTTTGCTTCATATAAATTCCCATCAGTTGTTTTGAAGTAACCAGCTAATGTTGGTAATGAACCATTACGCATTTGCTTATTTGTCAAATCCATATATACAGTATAAACATCTGTTTTTTCCCCAGTATAAGTTTTTACTTCTTTTATAAGAGCACTAAAAGGTGCACCGTTATCCTGTTGTGTAAATATAGAATCAACATCAACTTGCTTAATTGGAACTAAAGTTGATTTTGTTAATTCCCCAATTTCTGAAACAACTTCTCCAGTCTTTTGAGATAGCTTTATTTTAAACTTGCTCCAATTGTAATTATAAGGAATAGTCCCAACATAACTGATAGTAGTAGAAGCACCTGGTGCTAAACCTATATCACCGATTTTTTTAAGTCCTTTTCCTTCAATTTTTATATTATCATCAACAATGAGCATCCCACTCAAATCTGGTAATGGCAGATAAACTGAACCATTATTTTTCACAACCAAATTAGCAATAATATTATCATTATTGTTCCAAGGGAATCGCTGAACTGAATTCAATTCTACTTCATAAGTTCCATCGTTGTTTGTGAATGTTGTTTTAGTTGAAGTCGAAGTAGTAGTAGTTATTTTGAATGGTGTATCAAAAATCAGAACTGGTAACTCAATTTTATTTGTTTCTACTCCAACATTATTTGTAATAATTAATTTCCAGCCATTTGTTGCTACTGATAGGGGAATAGTACCTGTTAATTGAACGGCATTGAGAACACTCGGTTCCAAAACCAAAGTCTCATCTGTTTTATTTCTTAATGACAACTTATACAAACCCTTTGCAGTTTGAGCATAATAATTGTATTGCGGTAAAGCTACGCCATACTTCCCTGTATTACGTGCAACATATGTAAGATTAAAGTTATAATTCTTAGCGGATTTTGTTACATTAATTTGATCAATTCGAAAATTCACTAATGTATTATTTACTAAAGCTCCCTTGTAACCGCCCGCTTTCACATAATTATTAAAACCTTTAGGAAAGGTATACTGTGCAATTGTTCTCTCATATCCAGCAACACTAAAATCAAATTTCGTTACATTGACTACTAGTTGATCAAGTGTAATTTTAGCTCCAACCTCACTATAATATGTCAATGTCGTAGTCGACTTAGGGAGTGCTCTTTTTTTCTTATCGGATTCAAGCAAAGAAAGCGTATATTTCGTCCCACCTGTTGTTTTCAACCTTGCCCAATAGTCAACTAAGTTAATTGCAGCACTATCTCCGTTATAAATAGTAAATGTAAAGCTAGCTGTCGCACCATTAGAACTTGGAATTAAATTTGCATCCGTTAATTGAATATATGATGCTTTACTTATACTTACTTTCTTAAATACATTGGGTGCTGCAGGTGCTGCGTTAACTGAAGGTACCGTATTGGCCAATAAAACGATTGCGAGAAAAAGAGATATGAATGTGGTTATTCTTCTCAAGCGCATTTGCATTTTCATTTCACTCCGTATCTTATGGTATGTATATCTAGACGCAAACAACTTCCAATAAGTTTCGTTTTTATTATAATTTACTTTTATGAACTCTAAATGAACAAAAAAAAGGTTGAGAGTTTGACTCTCAACCTTTTTACTAAAGCTTGCTACTTAAATTACTTAAGTTTTACGATAACTACAGCAGCTTCTTTGAAACCGTTGAATGAAGTACCGGATTCAAGTACTGTGATGCTCGCTACTTTAGTATTTGGAACACTACCTTTTTGCTCGGAAACATCAGTGAATCCACCAACATTTACGCTTTTGTTATCAGCAGAGATAACATATACTGTAGTGTTTCCAGTGACAATAAAGCTACCGTTGTTGCTAGCGAAAGTATTAGCTGCTTGGTTATCAGCAATTGTAATTGTTGAAAGATCAACAGTTACTGAAGTAGCAACGTCGTACTCAACGCTAGTGTCAGCAGTATCTTCCAATTTAATTGCACTGTTAACAGCTTTGCCTTTAATTAAATTGTATACATCGCCTGTAATTTTAACATCTTTATCAACGCCAGCTACTTTAACAACAGCTGAGTAAGTTGAAGAAGTAGTAGTAGATTGGTTGATCGATGCACTTACGAACAAACCGTTCAAAGTAGGTTGAACTGTTGCAGATGCATCAGTATCCTTTTTGATTACGATGTATGATGCAGTAGCACCTTTTGCATGAACATAAACCAAATCACCTTTAGTTACTTGTGCAAGTGTACCTACAGCAAGTTTACGATCATCAAGGTTAGTAGCACCCAATTTAGTTGCATCAACAACTACAGTGTTAGCATCGATTACGAAAGATACATTGCCATCAAGGTTTACTTGAGCTGCAGTAACACTCGCAACTTTAATTCCTGCGCCTTTAACGTCAGTTTTAACTTCGTCTTTTGCAAGACCAATCAATTTCGCACCGTCGAATGCAAGCACAGATACTTGTTCTTTCACAGCTGTGAAAGTTGCAAGTGGCGCTGTAGTGTATTTAATTTCGTTTTTGTTAGCTTTGATATCGAAGTAAGTTACTTTTACTCTGTCAACGATTTGCTCGTTTTCAAGAATTTTTGCATCAATTGCATCAAGAACGATTACTGCTGGCGTGTTAACTGCAGCTTCTGGAGCAGAAGCTTTAACAATTTTACCTTCAGCGTTCAAGATAAGCGTGAAATCTTTACCGATGTTTGCAGCGATCAAAGTGTTGATGTTAGCTAATACAACGTTTGAAGTAGCTTCATACACTTTACCTGCGATTGTGAATTTGCTAACGCCGTTAGTTGCACCAACGTTTTCCAATTTACCAGTTGTAGTGCTACGTACAGCAACTACTTTAGTAGCTTGATCGTTAGTTTTTTCAACTACGCTGATTACATCGTCTTTCTTAAGATCCGTTACTTTTGCGACTTTACCATCAAGTGTTACAGAAGCATTTGCAGAAACAAGTGACGTACCGTTGCTGTAAGTTACTTTTGCATCGCGGTAGCTGTTTTTCTCTTCAACTAGTGTTACAAGAGAATCTTTAGCAGCCCATTTCTCAGATGTTGYAACGCGAACGTCGTTACCATCCAAGAATAGAGTAACATCATCGCCTACGCTTGCAGAGAAAGCAGTTTTAACTTCGCCATTCACAAAGTAAACGCTTTTGCCAACAGTAGATTTAGTTTCTTCTTTAGATCCAACTTTAATTGTAATTTTGCCAGCATCTTCTTTAACGAATGTACCTTTCAGTACAGTATCAGAAGATTGAGCATCAGTAATTGCAAGTACTTTACCGTCTTTGCCTTTAACAACTGTTACGTTGTTACCAAGCAAATCAACCAAAGATTTGTTACCCGTTACGATAAAGTTCGATGCTACTGCAACGCCTTCATATTTAACGATGTCTTTATCATCTTTGTCTTTACCAGTAACCCAACGAAGTGTTACTTTACCGTCAACAACTGCATCACTAAGCAATTCAGCGGATGAAGTGTTGCCCAATTTTGAAATCAATGTGTTCGAAGAAAGAACTTCGTTACCATCAACATTGTATGATACCAATTTTGCATTAAGTGTGTTAGAAGTCAATTGAGCTACAACACCACGAAGTGCTTTTGCACCAACGTTAAGATCAACGTTGTTGAACAAGCCAAGGTCTTGTGCTTTCAATAGGTAGTTATAAGGCCATACGCCTGACAACTTCTTCTCTTGGTAACCAAGGGAACGAACCAATACCGCAACAACTTCTTCAAACTTAACTGCATCACTTGGACGGAAGTTTTTAGTACCTGCGTCACCCAAGATGAAACCTTTAGTTGCAGCTGCGTTGATGTAGCCTGTGTACCAAACGTTTGCTTTAACATCTTTGAACGTTGGTTTAACATTTTGCATCAATTTAGCTGCGCCTTCGTTACCAGAACCGATAACGATTACTTTTGCCAATTCAGCGCGAGTAATTGTGTTGTCTGGTTTAAATGTACCATCTTCATAACCTGCAATGATTCCTAGTGCAGTTAGTTCTTCAACTGCTGATTGTACCGGTTTGCCAACAACATCAGATGGTGTTGCTGCAAAAGCTGGAACTGATAATGGTAGTACTAGCGCAGTAGCTAGCACAAATGCTGCTATTTTTTTCTTCATAACCTTTATTTCTCCTCCTCTAAATACGTGCGGTTGTTGAGAGTTTTGTTTAAATAGTGAATTGCTCTTTTCCCTCATAGCCGATTCACCCCCTTTCCAGAGTTGAGCACAGATTTGATATAAATGATGTCTACAATCATGATAAACCCATTTGTAAAATCATGTCGTAGAAACTTGTAAAAAATGCGAGAACATTGCTAGAGTCACGGCACCACTTTAACATTATACAATGGGCAGGTCGTACCGTAAAGAGGAAGTTGAGAATTCATTCCAATTTGTTTCCAGCATGAGTAGGTCTCGCGCATCAAATCATGTGTTTGTTACAACGTCATGTATTTAAACGCACGTGACAATGAAAAGTTGCGATGTTCTTAAAAAAACTTTAAAAGTTTTTTCTTTTTCCGTTTTTTCTTAATTATGTACATCTAACTGTAATCTACTCCCTGCTTTGTTAGTATAGCTTGTTTTCATAGAGCTCGTCGATGCTAAACATTTTCCATGGATAAAGTTTCTCATGGGATGCAAATGCTTTGATGCCGTAAAAAAAATGGCCGCAGAAAAAATCCTGCGACCAGATTTTTCTAACTTTTATTTTTAACCGATTTTAGGAAGCTTACCTAAATCCGCCAAAATTCGAGCTACGATAATCGCAGCATCAGAGCGCAACAAATTCGAACGCGGTTCAAACACTGAACCACCTTTTGGATTGCTTGGATCTACAGGAGATCCGAGAATATATTTTTTCTTTGCAATAGCAAGTACAGAACTTTTCGCATAGAAATTGACGTTGCCAGCATCTTTAAATGTTTTCTCAAGATCTTTATCGATCTTCGAGGAATCAGTAGCTAGTTTCATGTCCAGTGCTCTTGCAATAATAACAGATGCCTCTTCCCTAGTCAGAGCAGCGCTTGGCTGGAACGTACGTGGACCCGTGCCTCGTATGATACCTTCCCTCGCTGCTGTCTCTACATATCTATAATCCCATAATGCATCTGGATTAACGATGGCTGGTACATCATCAAAATGCGGCTTGCTAAGCTCATAGTTTAGCGGAATATCGAGTGCCTTAACCATCATTCTTGCAAATTCACCGCGAGAAATATAAATGTTGGAGCCAAAATCATCAAAACCTGCTGCATTCATAATTCCTTTGGCATAAATCGCTTCAAGGAAGTTTCTAGCATACGGATGTGACGTCATATCGGTATAGGAATAAACCATTTTACCAACTACATAATAACCAAATTTATTGAACGGAACCGTAATTGTGTTTTTCTTCACATCTACTTTACCGCCAATATTTTCCCAATACTTTGCTTTAACATCGTAACGATAAACGGTGATAATCGTTCCAATGCTGTCCTTCATGTTCGGATCAAATCCAAGCGTCAAGGTTCCCGTCTTAGAAGTTACCAACTCGCGATTGTCAGGGCGATCATCATAAGTAGGAATCTTTGTTCCGCCCGTGCCCTTAGCATTCGGGAATTGATAAGGGTCTACACCCATTTTCAAAGGATCGTATGCACCCGTAGCAGGATCATCTGCCAAACCTGCATCAATCCAGTAAACTGGGCTTGCCTTTGTAAACCTTGTCGGGTAAGACAATCTGAATCTTGTCCCGAAGCTTTCCATAATAATATTAAAATTCGGCGGCCACGCTTCTAATTCACGGCGATCAACAACCCCATCCTCTGGATTGGCAATTGCAAACAATAAATTATGACCACTAAATACTTGGTTCTTTAGATTTGCAGGCACGTTAAAATCTGTACGGATCAACGTTGTACCCTTTTCGAATTTTAACGAAAGCGCTCCGTCAAAAATTTTGTGACTGCTATCCATTGGCTCCATGAATTGAGCGCCCGGAATATTCGTTGGAGCATACGTTATCTCAATGCTGCTTTGCACCTTATCATTTGCACTTGAAATAATAAAGTCAATTTTGTTTTTACCGACTTTTAGCTTATTTACATAAACACGATAGGTGTTTTTATAAAGCTCTTCAATAGTTGCTGGATTATTATCCGAATCATAATCAATTTTCTCAGCAATTTGCTTGTTGATGGTAACCGAGCTTGCACCTGGAGCATCAATAATAACCTCAATGAAATTTTGGTTTACGATCGCTTTATTTGGCAAAATCGGACGCAAAATCGTATATGGAAGCGAGGTTGGATCCACTTCAAGACGATAAGAAGCTTTAGGACCAGTCTCTCCATTGTTGTATGCTGTGAAAGTATACACACTCGAACTGCCGTCAGGATTTAGAGCTTGTGAATTTAATACAAAAGAGAACGTCTTGGTGTCTATATCATAACGTACAGCTAGGTTAGCAATATTGTTGGTCGTACTTTCATTAACTTTACCTAGAACTGTTGCGCCCTTCATAATGACTAACTCATTGCTCAAATTCCAGCGAATTGGCGTTTTAAGTGAGCTGCTCTCAATCTTCAAAATGTATTTATCTGGATCTGTAAGTTCTGTACTATCTTTCATCAATTTAATATTAGCTTGAATATTAGCCAAAATATCCGTGTTCGTGCTGCCAGTGGCTATCAGATCGATAAAATCGAATGTACCAAAAATATTCATGTTCGCTTCGTTAGTCGTGAAAATTGCGCCGCGCTTCACGAAGTTTGGATCATTCGGAACTGGTTCCGTATATTTGCTGCTGTAAGGATAAATACTTGTTCCTTCTACTGGTATAACCGGTAGGTTTGTTGGAATCAAATACAATTTGATCTTTTTCTCATAAGAGTTCTTACTTCCTTGGAAAACGAATTTGATCTCATTCTCGCCGCTAAACAACGCATTGAATGCATTTGTCCTTTGGCCTGGAACAATTTCAAAATTAGTTACAGGTTTGCCCGCTTGCTGCTGTAGCTGAATCGGCGTGTTATTCACATAGAAAAATACTGTTTGAGCTTCATTTGATTGAAAAGTGTAACGAACCTCAGAAGTATTATTAATATTGTTCATAATACCTTTAAAGTCACTCAAAGCGCCTGAAATAGCCGCTGTGATCCGTTCAGATTGCAGCTTGTTCGTGTCATCATATACTGTCATATTATCAAATACACTTGTATAGCTTACATAAGGTCCGAAGAGCATTGTAAACTTAACATCTTTCGTCACACCACCAACACCGTTAACGCCGCCAACATTAAGCGTTACCGTTTGAGTACCTTCAAATGGGAGTTTGTGAAACACAAGAATTTCACGCTTATATACTTTTCCATTAATATTTACAAATTTATTGATCAAATCACTCGATACATTTTTGATATTGCTTACATCATCGAATTTATAGCTACTTGGTGCAGCCGCATTGGAAACATTTTTGATTCCTGTAACTGAAACTAGATCAGCAGTCTTCGTTACGTCTGCATTACCAACCAACACTTCCATCGCTAAAGGGACACTATAAATATTGGCTCCTTCAAGCGGAGTACCTGTGAGTGATTCACCTGAGCCTGTTTTGTAACCATTTAAATAATTAATATTGTCGATGAACTGAGCCGCTCCGTTACGAAGCGAGAAACTCATTAGCCCCGTACCTTCACTGCCATTTTGGCCGAGCGACTCTGTTTTTGCATTTTTTGCCGTTAATTGAATGTTATAGACCTTATTATAATCCAGCTTTCCTGTATGATCCGTTCCAATTGGACGAGTAAATTGATAAATAAAGAATGCTTCCTGTCCCGAATAGGTTCCTACTGGACTAGCAGTAGCAGTTGCTGGTTGAATTAACTTAAAGGTGCTGTCTCCATTTTGCGTAATCGTATATTCAATAGGTATGTCATTGCTTGGATTAGGATGTGGATCAAGCTTGCCGTTGCCGTCATCATCCTTTAAGAAGTTAGGCACGATAATTCTTCCTGTGACACTTGCTGAATTCAAATCCGTAACTAGTAGGTTTGGATTGTACTCTAAAGGCTCCGCCGTATCAACCGCACCATTTTTACCATTAAGATTCACATCTAAAAAGGTCACTTGTCCGTTATAAAAAGCGATCTCGCGTGTTGTCTCAACTGTCTGATTCGCGTTTTTCACTTTAATAGTAACCAAGTTTTTTCCTTTGTTCACCGTAATCGGAGAAGCGGCAAACTGATAATTGTTGGAGCTGTTAACCGAATAGGTTTTGCTGCTCCCGTTCACATCCACCGTTACCTGCTGCGCATTTGGAGCGAAACCAGTAATACTGATATCAGCGGATTGTCTGCCAGCGGAAGTCGTTGAATGCACAACCGTTGTTCCAACTTCTTCAATTGCAAATTTGTTACCGTCTAATTGGGCAACTAAATCGTAAAATACAGGCCCGTTGTGATACTCAATATAGATCGAGCTTGTTACTTCGCCGCCGCCTTGAATACCTCTGAACGTAATGCGGTTCAAGCCAGGAAATAATTCTACGTTATATACCTGAATATTAAATCCGCTAATATAAATATTGCTCGTTATGTTCTCACGTTTGGAGCCAAGATCGTCATCTGTAGGGTCAGCAGTGCCTTTGTTATTAATAACTTGAACAATACTGTAAGAAACCGAAGTAGGATCTACACCAGTGATTGATCCATTCAATGTAAAACGCGGATCGGTTGTGACTCTTGCTTCCGTAGATAGTTCCTTTTCCGTCGGAAAGCTGAAGCTTCCTGTTGCAGCTGTTACCGTTTGTGAAGCTCCGAACGGCGGCAACAATGTAATCAACAGTGCCAGCGTTAGCGCTAATGATAGTAATCTTTTCAAAACAATGTTCCTCCTTTATGTATATGACGAGCATGGGTATTTGAATGATAAATGGCCTGACGACTATGCGGCTTACCTTTGAATAAATCTTCCTCCCTTTTCCTCTTTAGTCAGCTTTGAAGCAATTGCAGTTAGGCGCTCTGACCGCAGAAAAGTTCTGTACAGTTGTTATCGGCTTTTGGCTCCCAATTTTTTAGCTATTTGGTCGATTTTCAACAAAAAAAGAGCCCTGATTCCGTTAAAGGATTCAGAGCTCTTATTTATTTGGAACGGGATTCAGCATCCAGCTTGAGTCGAAGTCTCATTCGAGCTAGGAAATTAATAAGCGGCCTGCGTGTTTTGTCCACGATACCGGTTACTTCTGCCCCGATCTGCAAGAAAAACATTAGCATACATATGACGGCAAAAGTGATCCAATTCGCCGCGCTCGACTGTACGACAGCCGATTGCACGATTGCGAGTCCGCCGAATATAGCAGCTACTCCCCAAATGATAAGTACGGTACGACGGTGGCTGAAGCCAAGGTCGCGCAGACGATGGTGCAAATGCCCTTTGTCTGGAGCAAATATCGGTTTCTTGTTTACCCAGCGGCGAACGATTGCAAAGAAGGTATCCGAAAGCGGAACGCCGATAATGAGCAGCGGTGTTACAAACGATACCATCGTTACCTGCTTGAAGCCAAGCATCGAAAGCGTTGCTAGACTGAAGCCGAGAAACAGCGAGCCCGAGTCGCCCATAAATATTTTTGCGGGATGAAAGTTGAAAACGAGAAAGCCGACAATTCCGCCCAGCAGCAATGTGCTCAACAGGATAACTGGTTGGAAGCCCATCAGCGATGCCATCACAACAATCGTTGCAATCGCGATGCCTGACACGCCGGCAGCAAGCCCGTCCAAGCCGTCGATCAGATTAATTGCATTCGTTACACCGACGATCCAGAGAATCGTAAGTGGAATGCTGATCCATCCGGCAATTGGCTGCATCGTTTCACCGAACGGAATGTTCAGCAAGTCGATCTTTACGTCGAAGACGAATACGACTACGCATGCCGCCGCGATTTGACCGAGCAGCTTCACTTTAGCTGAAAGCTCGAAGCGGTCATCGAAAGCACCTAAAATAATAATCATTGTACCGCCGACTAGCAGCGCGTTGATCATATTGGAATCTTGCGGACGGAGCAAGCCGTCTGGTATAAATGGCGATAAAATAAAGAATGCGCCAACGAATGCAATATAAATAGCTAGACCGCCAAGACGCGGCATAATGCGCGTGTGTACCTTGCGGTGATTTGGTTTGTCTATTGCGCCTACTTTGAAAGCAAATTTCTTAACAAGCGGCGTCATCGCAATGGCTAGAACAAGAGCGATTATGAACCCAATTGAATACAGCAAGCCTACCGGCATGTGTGCAACTCCCCTTTTCTTTCTACCGAAGTGAATTATACTCCGATTGGAAAGGAAACTCCAACCCCGTTTTCATCCAATTTTGATGGTTTTAACGAGAATTTCACGGTGTAGGTCGAGGTTTTGTAACGTTTTCTTTGTCGCGAACCACTTTCACTACGAATTTCGGCAAAACAAGCATTCTTTTGTAGCGTTTAGGCTCTTGCAGCAAGCGATAAAACCATTCAAGCCGAAGTTTTTGGAAAATATTCGGAGCTCGCTTTAGTTTACCCGAAACAACGTCGAAGCTTCCGCCAACGCCCATAATCAATGGTACGCCCAGCTTTTGCTTGTATTTCACAATCCACGGCTCCTGCGTATCCGCACCTCGTGCCACAAACAATAAATCAGGACCAGCCGCACGGATTTCTTCGATGACTTCCTCATCCTGATCAGGGCCAAAAAAACCATTCCGATAGCCTACAATTTTCACTTGAGGATATTGCAGCTGCAGCTTCTCCGCCGCCGCTTCAATAATCTCCTGTGAGGTGCCAAGCAGGTAAGCCTTCCATCTACGCTTTTCACCCTCATGCAGCAAGCGGTGAAGGAGATCAAACCCCGTCACTCGTTCTGCAACAGGCTGTCCTACGTATTTGGCCGCCCATACAACTCCTGCACCATCAGGCACAATAAGATCTGCGCGCCGCATCATCGCACTATACTTGGGGTCCTCGACGGCAGACATAATCATGATCGGATTAGCGGTAATCACATGGGTTACGCGTCTTTCTTCGATCGCTTCTATTAAGTAATTGACTGTGTCATCCATGCCCACTTTGGAGAATGGTATGCCGTATAACGGCACAGTTGGTAGTTGTTTCGACAAGAGGAACTCACCTCGATAATGTATGACGCAGCAAATGTACAATTTGTTGCGCCGGTCTTTGCGATTGTTGTTTTAAAAGATCGATTGTTGACTTGTGCTTTGCCTGCCAGCCCTCTTTGTCAGACAGCAGCAAACCCGCTGCATCTGCGAATTTTTCGGCATCGAGCTGCTCCGTCGTGCCGATGGCTTTGATGCCAAGTCGACCCAGAAATTGGTCGATCTTCGGGTCGTATGAGAGGCCAAGCATAGGAACCCTTTGGCCGGCGGCATAAATAAGCGCATGGAGGCGCATGCCGAACAAAGCGTCGCACCGGCTGACCTCAAGCAGCATTTGCTGGGGGTCGTCGCTGGGCGCGGCCAGCTCGGCGGTGGAACCGTCGCCGAGCCTGCCGCGAAGCCGTTCCAGCACCTGCTCCGACGCTACAGTGTCGGAGGGTGTGTGGAACGGCAGGAAGCGCAGCCGGACAGGCATGCGCTTCGACAGCGCGACTAGCGCCTCGGCGGCGCGTTCGAGATCGGCGCCGTCACTGCGCCAAGGGCGCAGCGATACACCGACCAGCGGCGCAGCAGCAGGGTCGGAAGCTTGTCCAGCCGCTGATGAACCCGCAGGGAGCGGCAAGCCCATGACCGGATCAGGAACAACATCGATCCGATCACTAGGCACGCCGATTCGTCCAAGCAAAGCAGCGGATTCCTCATCCCTAACGGATACATAAGCGCTTTGCTTCATCACTCCGCGTATCATAGGGTCCATCCAGCGCCGAATCACAGGGCCAATCCCTTGCGAATAAGCGAATGTTGGCTTACCCAGCAATTGGGCCAGCTTCATGACGCCAGTATAATAAGGAATCGTTTTGGCGCCTGTAACGTCCTGCAGGAGGCTTCCGCCTCCGCTTATTAGACCGTCGCTGCCTTTCAATGCTTTCCATAGATCTCCTGGATGCATGCGGCGGACAGCTTCAACCCCGTACATACGGCTTGTCCAATCTGGATCACCTGATAAAACGATCGGCTGAATTTGTACGCCCTGCGCTTTGCCTTCTTCTTCTAGTGCTAGCAATATCGATTTGAGTACCGCTTCATCACCGCTGTTGTAGAAGCCATAATAGCCTGAAATTACTATTCGACGAACTTGCGGATGATGGCTGGTGCCCATTTACGAATTGCTCCTTCCACGATCTGCCATGCCAAAATCAAGATACATCCGATTATGATACCTGTACCCAAGCCGAGCGCTACACGAATCATCGAAATGTGAAGTGGTGTATGAAGATGTGCAAACGTATCAACCATCGTCAATTGACCAATCGAACCAATGATAACAAGCAGCCATGCCGCACGATAACGAAGTGCAAGGAACAAGCCAAGCAGCAGCGGCGGATGACCAAGCATGAACTCTTTAAAACGCGGTCGTACGCCGAATGTATTTTCCAGCCAGCCGCGAATAAGCAGCTCAATAGCAGGTGCTTGTCCACCATTCCCTGTACGAGACAAGTAATAGAAGCCGATAACGCCAATAACTCCAGCTACTATAATCCATGTTAATGTAATAGGTTGAGAAAGCAGCTTGCGCAGCTTTCCGATTGATGTTTGACCGTTATAGAAAAACACATAAATGGCCACAAGGATAATCGGAGCCAAATGCAGCACACTTACGCCGCGGAATTGTTCCAATACAAGATTGTACGTAATATTGTTCAACAATCCGAATATCATCGGCGCTCCCATAAGAGAAATGAGCGTCGCCACAATAAACCAATTCAGAGCAAGGCCAAAACGTCTTCCCGTAGATATGGCAGGGAATATCCATTTCATACGATTGCCGTTCTCATATACAGCACCTGGCTGCTGAGGAGTCTGCCCTTGCTGGCTTCTTCCTACTGACCATTTCGTTCCGCCAATAACACGACGCTCGCCAACGGTACGGGAATAAATCCGATTCATTACCCATATAAGAGCCAGCGTAGGAGCTGCAATTGAAGCACCTAATGCAAGTCCTTGCTCCATAAGCGAGCTGTTTAGCTTGTACAAGCCTGCGCTTCCAACTAAGCCAATCGCATAAACTGGAATATAGACGCCTGGAATAAATGCGCCGATTAACAAAGTAATCAGTGCTACTGCAGCAGCAGCAACGATTGCACGCAGTGGTTTATTCCATGAAGGCTGTTCATGATCAAACGGTTTTGGCTTGCCTGGCGTAAAGCCCGCGTCTGAGAGCTTGTCTACGATTCCGCCCTCGTCACTCATTGCTTCAGCAATACGGTCCAAGGAGTGAACCACCTTTGCTTTATCCGTATTGGACTGAGCTGTCCCGTTCAAGAAAAACATCCGGATATTACGATCCTTCGCCGCTAAAAGAAAACGATCAGCAATAGCTTCCGGCGTCATCGTCATACCGTCGTTCTCCGACAATGAATATAATCTGACTACATTATAATTTGTAATATAAGCTAATTTATTTATGCCTTGTTGCGGTTTTTTCAAATTTTCTATGGTCGCTACGCCCATATCGTATTTTTTGAGCAGTTCTCCGAACTGATAAAGGCTGTTATCCATCGCTTGATCGGATGCACCCTTTACTTTGTCACCGTCGAACAATACGCGGTCTACATCGTATTCCTTCAATTTYGCAAGCATAACATCTGTTGCCTGCTGATCATAAGGCTTAATACGGTCAGATAAGCGAGGCAATATTTGAAGTCCGGCATTATGAATCGTTTCAAGTGAAATCGGATCAAAATCCATCGTCTTCATAACAGCCTCTGCAATTGGCATCTCAACGACTAAGCCATTTCGGCCACCGTACGACCAATTGCTATACACAGCCTCGGAGCGATCAAGCGCTTCGCGAACAATCGGTCCAATCATTTCTTCTTCTTTGGGCCCATTGAACAAAATATAAGTAAAGTTTTGGCCTACCGGCTCAAATTTACTTTGAAGCAATGCAGCATCTCTGGAGCTGTAAAAAGTAAGTCTGCCGGAAATTTGCAGATCCTTCAGAGAGCTCTCATAAACAGCCATTGTTGTGACGCCAGCTTCCTTGAGCATCTCCAGCTTTTCCGTTAAAAATTGCTGCGGACGAGCCTGACGCTCCGCCACCTCAATAATATCCCGATAATCAAATACATACTCTACTTGCTTCGACGATTTTTCCATTTCCATCCGAACGGCACCGAGCGGCAATGCTGCCGCCACCCCGATAATTGCAATGATCCATAATGCGAATCTTGCGCGCCGATTCCATTGCTGCCAACGTAAAAACACACAATTCCTCCGTTCTAAACAGGTTAATTATTGTACTATTCGGTAGAGTCTACCCGTTCCATAACGGAGGCTTGCAATGTTTGCAGTGCCTCAACAGCAGCATCCTTCGACTCACTTTTAACCGCAAAATAAACTTTGATTTTTGGCTCCGTGCCAGATGGACGAAGGCAGAACCATGAGCCATCTGCGCGTAAATATTTCAATACATTTTCCGGACGCAAGCCATCTTGGCCTTTGCCGTAATCAAGCACACGCTCCACTTTGACGCCGCCGATTTCTGCAGGCGGGTTTTGACGCCAGTCATCCATAATAGCGCCYATTTTTTGCACGCCATCAAGTCCCTTAAGTGTACGCGACTCCAAGCCTTCCAAATAGAAGCCATGCTCAGCGTATAACTCTAAAAGAACATCATATAGCGTTTTTCCTTGACTGCTATAATAAGCTGCAGCTTCAGCAATTAATAGCGCAGCAACGATCGCGTCTTTATCACGCGCATAAGTTCCTGTTAAATAACCGTAGCTTTCCTCGTAGCCAAATAGGAAGGTATGCTCTCCTGTTTGCTCATAACGAGTCATTTTTTCACCAATATATTTGAAGCCGGTCAACGTGTTCTCAACCGCTACACCATAGGAACGGGCAATATCTGCGCCTAGTTCACTTGTTACGATCGTTTTGATCACTACGCCATTGTCTGGCAGCTGTCCACGTTCCTTCAACTGGCTTAGCACATAATGAACCATTAGCGCACCCGATTGGTTGCCAGTGAGTACCACGTACTCGCCCTCATTGTTTTTCACAACCGCACCCATACGGTCTGCGTCAGGATCAGTACCGATAATGATATCAGCATTCACCTGCTGCGCCAGCTTAATCGCAAGAGTGAACGCTTCGCGCTCTTCCGGGTTAGGAGACTTTACCGTGCTAAAATATCCATCCGGCTGCTCTTGCTCCGGTACGATGTGCACATTTTTAAAACCAACCTTTTTCAACACTTCGCGAACAGGCATGTTGCCAGTGCCATGTAGAGGTGTGAAGACAACACTAATTTTTTCTCCAACTTCACCTTTAATAAGGTCAGCATTCAAGCTCTGAGCAACAACCGTATCAATAAATTGTTGATCGGCGTCATCTCCAAGCCAGCGCAGCAATCCTTTTCCTTCCGCTTCTTCGCGGCAAACCCGTTTCACTTCATCGAAACCCGCGATTTGACTGATAGCAGAAATAACTTGTTCAGCTTCCTCAGGAATAAGCTGGCAGCCGTCAGCGCCATATGCTTTGTAACCATTATATTCAGGTGGATTATGGCTTGCCGTAATGACAATTCCACTTGCTGCATTTAGCGCACGTACCGCAAAAGAAAGCTGTGGTGTTGGACGAAGCGCTGTGAACAAATAAGTAGTGATTCCGTTGCCCGCAAGCACAAGCGCTGCATCTAGTGCAAACTCAGGTGAGTTATTGCGGGAATCGTGAGCGATAACAACAGAAGGAGCCGCTCCATCCGCCGACTTGCCAGCAAGCAGCCAATTTGCGAGTCCCTGTGTTGCTTTACCAACCGTATAAGTATTCAAACGATTCGTTCCTGCACCCATTACGCCGCGCAAGCCGCCCGTACCAAATTCAAGGTCGCGATAAAAGCGATCCGTAATTTCTTTTTCTTGTCCTTCAATACTGCGAAGCTCGTCCTTTGTTCCTGAATCAATCAACGGATCATTAAGCCACGCCTCATATTTAGCAATAACTTTAGCATTCGTTTCGTTCGTCATATTTAGCAGCCTCTTTCATTCATGAATTTTAATTTATGAAGGATTAGATAAAGCAAACATAAGCTCGCCTTCGGCAACGATTTGATCGCCAACCCGTGCTGTTCCTTGTCCTTTTCCAATAGAGCCCTTCAGCCTTGTAATTTGGACCTCAAGCGTCAACGTATCGCCAGGCTTAACTTGACCGCGAAAACGGAAGCCGTCGATGCCTGCAAAAAAACCAAGCTTTCCACGATTGGCTTCAATCATCAGCATCGCTACAGTACCTACTTGCGCAAGCGCTTCTACTATAAGTACGCCTGGCATAACCGGATAACCCGGAAAATGACCTACAAAGTAAGGTTCATTCATCGTAACATTTTTAAGACCGACTGCGCGTACGCCTGGCTCAACCTCCAAAATACGGTCGATTAGCAGAAACGGCGGGCGGTGCGGAATGATTTCTTGAATTTGGTTAATATCCAACATGAAAAAAAGCCCCTCTCAATTGTTAAGTTAGGTAGTATAAAAAGTGTCATTCTGTACGACACTATACATATCCCTCATAAACTGCAGTTTATGAAGGTTAAGATAAGAGGCTTGGCTGCTTGGACCCGAAGTGTCCTCCGCCAAGCCTCTTTGTTCATATGTAGTGACTTGATGATCACGAATGTCCAGTAGGTGTTTCTGTTATGTGTTTATTCAGCGCTTTAAACATGACGATATACATCATTGAAGTAATGAATGAAAAGCCAATAACGCCCCACAAATAAACATGAGCATTCGGCACTTCAAAGAAAATGAGCATTATCGCTGCATAAAAGAGCACAGTTGTCAGCTTTCCCATCCAGTTGGCAGGCACCGTCTTTTTCCCTCGGAAGTGAAAATAGAATCCCCCCGCTATCATGCCCAAATCGCGCAAAAACATCGCTGCAGCCGCAGCCCAGGAAATATGGCCGGATACGAGCAGCGATACAATAACAGTGATCAGCATCATCTTGTCCGCAAGCGGATCAAGCATCATTCCAGCCGTTGTAATCTGACCAGTTCTGCGCGCGATATAACCATCAAGAACATCGGTAATACCGGCAGCAACCATAATCAAAAAGGCAGGAATCATATGTCCTTCCGCAAAAATCACGATGTAGACAGGGATTAATAAAAAACGCAATGATGTTAATAGATTCGGCAGATTCAACTATTCACGCTCCTCTACCTATAACTGACGGTCCACCATGGTTCCCAACTATTATACAACTACCTCCCGTAAAAATAAAACTATCCGCTGTTCCTAATAAGCGGAACAAATTGCAGAAGTTAGTTCTAACTGACTATTTGCAATTTTTTTATGTATACATTTTGTGATCGTTATTCATTTTCACCATCTTCTTACCGTTATAAATAGAATACCAATTACTTTAAACAAGAAAGGACAGGGATGTAGTGAATTTTAGTTTACGCTTGAATAAGTCGTTGAAAGTAACTCGCAGGTGGCTCGCAGCTACGCTTGCAATCGTAATGGTTATGACTTCCATGACCGGCATTGTCAACGCCGCGGAAGATACGATCACCGGCATTGATTTCACCTATGACCCATCGGATTACAACAGCAGCACATCATCACTGGAAACATTTGTTGAAGATGATAAGGTTAATCTAGCCGTTTATGCAACAGGTACAGGCATTAGAAAAGAAGTTACTGCCGATGCGACATGGAAATCATCGAATACCGCTCTTGTCAAAGTGGAAAAAGGCGTCTTAACGGGTGTAGGCAAGGGAACCGCAACGATAAGCGCTACTTATAAAGGCTTCACCATTTCTATTAAGGCCTCATCAGACTATATCTATGATTCCGTAAGCCTCATGCAGAACGGAGTAACCGCTCCAACAACGCTGGATATCGAGATTGGTCAAAATCTGGCCTTCACGCTTAACGGCTTGAAAGGAAACAAAGATCCGCTACCTGTGACAGGTGAAGCTGTTTGGACAACATCGAATGCTGCGATAGCAACCGTAGATGAAGGTGTTATTAAGCTGCTAGGTGTTGGAGCCGTTACAATTACGGCAAAGTATAAGGGCAAATCCGATGCGATTACATTAAATGTAACCTCACCTTACAAGTCGATTACGATCGATTCAGGTACTTCTGGCAAGCTTATCGAAATCGATATCGGCGATGAAGACAAAGTATTAACGGCATCCGTCGATCTGAAGACAGGTGGAACACTTCCCGTAACAGACGATGCTAAGTGGGTAAGTTCTAATGAAAAAGTAGCAACGGTTAAAAAAGGCGTTGTCGCAGCGGTAAGTGCTGGAAAAACGACGATTACGGTATCCCACAAAGGGGTTAGTACAACGATCGATGTGGTCATACGTACACCTTACCAGTCGATCAAGCTCTCACCAGAGAAGGAATACCATCTGCAGCTTCAGGACAAACCACTACAGGTACGAGCAGATGTTTTAGATAATTTTAATAGTGATCCTGAAAATGTGACTGATAAAGCCGACTGGACGTCTTCGAACGTCGTGGTCGCTACTGTATCAAACGGATTAGTAAGCCCTAAATCCGTTGGTACTGCTAAAATTACAGCCAGCTACAAAGGTATAAGCCGCAGCATCGAGATTACAGTGTATCCGAGCATAACTGAACTTAGTATTGAAACGGAAACTATCGATGGTTATACCGATATTAGCGAGGATCTTCCTAGAGTCATGGCAACAACATTTGATGGCTCGAAGGTAGATGTATCCAAAATCGTAAAATGGTCATCCGCAGATGAGAAGATTGCAACGATTAAAGATGGTCAATGGACAGCCAAAGCTCTTGGAGAGTCCGTTCTTACTGCATCCCTTCAAAACTATAAAGCGGATGTAAAATTAGTCGTTCACATGAAGCCGTTAAAGCTGATTGCCGACGTTAAGGATCTTAGCATTATTTTAGKAAAAGAAACGCCTCTCCCTTCCGTAACCGTTATTAATGAAGATGGAGAAGAAGAGAATATTTCGAGCAGAGTGAAATGGAAGGCTTCATCAGATGATATCGTATTGAAGGAAACGACGATGAAGGGCTTAGATGTGACAAGCATCACGCTCACTGCTACTTACCTGACTAAAAGTGTAACGGTACGTGTAAGAATAGAGGAAGAAATCGTCAAGCTTGTTGTTGATCCTATCTCTCTAGATCTTTACCCTGGAAAATCCAAATCCGTTAAGGTTACAGGTTACTACAAGAGCGGCAAGCAGGTTTCACTAGGTTCAAAAATGAACTGGGAGTCTGGCAATCCTAATATCGCAACCGTTAGCAGTACCACTGTTAAAGGAATTGCCGTAGGAACAACTAAGATTACTGGTTCATACCAAGGCAAAACGGTCATCGTTCCTATCGTGGTTTCACCTAAACTGAAATCACTTGTTTTATCCAGCAAATCGGTTCAGCTCAGTCCGGGAGGAAGCTATTCGGCTAAGCTGCAAGCTAACTTTACGACTGGAAACCCGGCTGACGTTACCGACAATGCGGTTTGGACATCCTCCAAAGCGAGTGTTGCAACCGTGGTTAATGGAAAGATCATTGCTGTTAGCAAAGGATCTGCATCCATTAAAGCGACCTATGCAGGAAAAAGCGTGACGATTAGAGTAAGTGTAAAATAGTTCAAAAAACAGCAAGTGAGAAGCTCGTCACCTCGTTACACGACGAGTTTCTTACTTGCACAAATAATGTAGGCTATCAAAAAAAGGGATGCCCGCTACGCAGCATACACTGCAAAGCGGGCATCCCTTCTTCTATTTAATTGATTACGATTCAGCAAACACTAAGTCATAGAGATGCTGCCATGTTGCCCAGCTAAAAACCTCATCCTCAGGCTGCTTGCCTATTACAGCGTAACCAATGTACAAGCCTGCCACAAGCATAATGATCATTATGAGCGGTACGATGCTTTTGCGCAAAAGCCACAGCAGCATGCTTACCCCTTTGGGYCGTTGCTTCTTATTGGAGCTCTTCTCTTCAGCCTTCACGCGACCGGCGCGCTTCTGCCTCCCTGAGCTTTTCTCTTCCGCTTTACTCCCGGATCCGCTTGCTTCGTGGTCCATTCGCTCATCGGCCATACTCATTCACATCATCCTATCCTTATGCGCGCAGCCCGTTGGTAAGACTCATCATCGTATCACTTGACGATAACGCTCTAGCTGCCAATTGATAAGCGCGCTGCACATTAATAAGCTCGGTGATCTCGTCCGTCAGCTCGACATTTGACTGCTCCAAGTACCCTTGACGCAGCACAATGTTATTTTCCGAGTTCGGCACGGTCTGCTGCACGACATCACCAGCATTAATTCCGTTTGCAACGACAAACAGGTTATCAGAAACAGCAGTTAGTGCCGCAGGACGCGAAGCTTGGAGCAGCTTAATGCTGCCAAGCGGAATCGTGCGCTCGGAAGATACTCCTAGCACCGTTCCATCTGGATTAACCCGCAAACTGTACCCTTGTGGTACTACGATATTGCCCTCAACCACGTTTCCTGTCACAGCATTTCTTACATTTGCTACGACTGGATATCCGTCTTCCGTTGCCAAAATCGTATCACCGTTTGCGCCGACCGTCAACTGAAACGCTCCATTGCGTGTATAAGCACGGTTGCCAGCGTTGTCCACTTCCACCTCGAACAATGCATTTCCCTCGATCGCAATATCCGTGTCCTTATCGGTTCCCTGCATTGGACCTTGGGACAAATTAGGCTGAACCATTGTCATTCTTGAGCCCCAGCCTTGTGTGAAATCCATCGGCGTTTTACGGCCAGGCTGATTGAAAGCTTCCGGCTGAGTTCTTAAGTTCGTTAGAAGATCCTCAAAGGTAGCTTCCTTCTTTTTGTAACCAACCGTATTCACATTAGCTATGTTATCCGCTAGAAGATCCAGCTTTTGTTGAAGACCATTCATCGATACCATAGCGTTAATCATTGAACTGTTCATGTTTCGTGCACCTCCGCTACTTCAACCTGTTGTTACACGCGACCGACTTCGTTGACGGCTTTGCTTAAGCTTTGATCATAAAATTGGATAACCTTCTGGTTAGCTTCATAAGCACGCAGCGCCGACATAAGGTCAATAGCTGCTTGCGCGGTATCAACATTAGAACGTTCTATGTAGCCTTGTCTCACTTCCACGCGTTCATTCGGAGCGATAGCGACAGCTTCGCCGCCCTCTCCCGAGAATCGGAAGCTTCCGTTTCCTTCGCGCACAAGCATATTCGGATTATCAACACGGCTAATTAGCAATTGAACGCCGATATCTTGCCCATTGGCATCAACGAAGCGCTGATTATCAGTCAGTACAAGTCTGTCTAGACCTACACCGGCAGGCATCCGAATCGGCTGACCATTCGTTCCAAGCACGCTCGAGCCGTCACTTCCCATAAGAAAGCCATCCTCGGTCAGCGTAAACTTCCCGCCCCGCGTATACCGAACCTCGCCATTTTGATCCTGTAGTGTAAAAAAGGCTTGAGGCTGAAAAGTAATCTCTCCGTCCGGGCTTATATTTTTACCGGAAGCGTCAAAGGACAACCCGTCTACTTCAATGTTGGAGATCAAAGCAAAGTCAGACGAGTTATTCGTCTGTGTCAGATCGCCCTGCAAATGAATAGACAAGCTTTCTTCCGCAAATACACCGTTAGTCAGTTTACCGATCTTGGTGAAATTCTCCGGACCAGCGCCTGTCAATGACAGCATCATCTCCGGAAACGAACGAGTTACAGCGTTTGTCTGCTTATAACCAGGCGTATTAATATTCGAAATATTGTTCGTCACCGTATCATGTCTGCGCTGCTGAGAAATCATGCCTGACGCCGCGGTGTACAATCCTCTTAACATCCGTTGTTACCCCCTTAGTGCTTCCAATCGATCCTAGCTATATATGTTATCGGTTGAAAGCAAGGCTGCCTGAATAGCTTGTCCATGCGACCTATGACTCATTTACGCCTCGGCTACGCCCCCCTAAGGCTCCCTACCCGCGCAAATCATCTATTATATAAGCCGCATACGGTCTTTACTTCTTCCCGAGCTTGTCCAAGTTATCTAGAAGGATTCCGGTTCCCTTAACGACGCAGTGCATCGGATCTTCCGCAATAAGCACAGGCACTTTAAGCTCTTCTGCTAGAAGCGAATCTAGTCCGCCAAGCAAAGCGCCTCCACCTGTCAAAATAACACCACGGTCAATAATGTCCGCTGACAGCTCAGGCGGCGTGCGTTCCAGCACAGCCTTAGCAGCCGATACGATGGACATTACGGAATCCCAAAGCGCCTCACGAATTTCTCCTGAACGAATCGTTAATGTGAGAGGAAGGCCTGAAACCATGTCGCGACCACGAATATCAATCTCTTCCTGTTTTCCGCCCTCTAGCACAGTACCAATTTTAATTTTAATATCCTCGCTTGTTCTTTCACCGATTAGAAGCTTGTATTTGTTCTTGATAAACTTCATAATCGCATCGTCAAACTTGTCCCCTGCGACTTTAATGGAGGAGGCAGTGACAACGTCGCCCATAGAAAGAACGGCTACATCTGTCGTGCCTCCGCCAATGTCAACGACCATATTGCCGCTAGGCTGGAAGATATCCATTCCAGCCCCTATCGCAGCGGCTTTTGGTTCATCCTCAAGAAATACTTCTTTTGCTCCGCTGCGTTCTGCAGCTTCACGAATAGCCTTCTGCTCTACAGAAGTAATGTTGGTTGGAGCACAGATAAGAATGCGGGGACGGCTAAACCATTTCCGTCCCTCCACGCGATCAATAAATGCTTTAAGCATAATTTCCGTAATTTCAAAATCCGCAATAACACCATCACGCAGCGGACGAATCGCAATAATATTGCCCGGCGTTCTGCCTACCATGCGATGCGCTTCCTCGCCAACTGCCAGCACGCGTTTCGAATCACTCTCAATGGCAACTACAGAAGGCTCATCGAGAACAACGCCTCTTCCTTTTACATGTATGGATACATTAGCAGTACCAAGATCAATCCCAATATCCTTGCTCAACATAAGGCTTAAGTCCCCCAACGAATAATAATTACAAAACGTACATTTGGTTCCCTTGACACAGAAACCGCTAACGTTTATTATTCGCCAAAAAAGACAAAATTCCTCTATAATTCGTGAAAAAACTTCAATGCTTTCCTGCTGCGAGTACTTCACGCTTTTTTGTACTCGTTTTTTTATATTTAATTTTGGTCGCTTCTCCTCCCCTCAGATGCCTAATCGATTTGTGGTACTCGAGAATGTGCTTTACCTGATCGGCCAAATCGGGGTTTATTTCAGGAAGCCGCTCAGTTAAATCCTTGTGCACAGTGCTTTTAGACACACCAAACTCCTTGGCGATCGTCCGCACCGTATGCTTCGTTTCCACGATGCAGCGGCCTATTTTAATGGTTCGCTCCTTAATGTAATCGTGCACGTTCCCGCCTCCCTACTCGAGATAGTTTGGTACATTATATGAGTAGGCACCGTATATATTCGTTGTGGCCAAGCTTGACAGGCAGGAATGTGAATAAATTTTCATAAAAACGTAAAACAGGCAGGGAATTGCTCCCCGCCTGTACGACTAAAGTCCTATTTTTTTACTAACCTGACGTTATGGTTTAACTTGTATTACTCTTGCACTAACGAGCTTGGGTTTATCGCCTTGCCATTGCTTCTTGTTTCATAATGAAGGTGGATGCCCAAATCGCGTTCCAAATCATTGCGACCGGCTTTTGCGATTATTGTTCCTTGCGTAACATCATCGCCTTCTTTAACTGTTACATCCGCTAAGCTTTGGTAAACAGTCACTAGACCGCCCTCATGTGTGATTTCGACGGAGTTGCCGTTAGTTGGATGCTGCTCCACATAAGTAACCTTGCCTGATAATGCTGCAAGCACATCAAATGTTTTTCCATTTGGGTCAACAAAGTCGATACCCATATGAGGAGAGAACTTGTCACCCGTTTGGATCAATGCAGCTTCGCGTTCTGCGTCACTTGCTTTTGCATCGTAGAATGGAAGCTCTTCTTTAAGCACTGTTTTGTCAGTTAGCGGCCAATGGATCGATTCATTGGCAGCAATAACTTCTTGCACTTCTTCATCCTTGCCTTGCGTTCCTGACGCTTCCCCTTGTGTAACTTCAGAAGGCTCGGTTTTTCCTGTTGTCGCTGTCGGTTTTGTATCCGCCCCCTGATAGATCCACATTAAGGTTACGATAATTGCTGCCGCGGCCATGAAGATTGCTGGAGATACCCATCGCTTTGCAAAAAGGTTCTTCCATCCACTGCTAGATTTGGCGGCAGACGTTCCTCCCAGAACAGTTTTGGGAGTTTCTTCTGGTCTTTGCTTCGGTTTACTTTGATTTTGATCATTCATTTTCTATCACCTCACTAGCCATTGTTACCAGATCTGCTAGGTTTATACGTGAGGTGAATACGAAATATTGAAAGAGTTCAAATTACGAGCGAGCTCTCAGCTCTTCCGATAGCTTCGAAGCTTGTTCCACTTGAACGCTAGAATAATAATGAGCCAGAATAGCTTCGGCTTTTGCCCCTGATTGCGCCATTCCATTGGCTCCCCACTGGCTCATGCCGACGCCATGCCCATAACCAAAAGTCGTTATGGATATCGATTTATCTTTTATATTCCAAATAAATTGAGAGGAAGCAAGTCCTAGCAGCTCTCTCACTTCTCGGCCTGTGAACGTTTTGTCTCCTATAATAATCTTGCTGATTCGATTTCCTTCTGTCTTCTCTATTACACGAATGGAGGGTTTGGCAGAGTTCTTCTTTGCTACCCCCAGCTTTCTGTAAAACTCGTTCAGTGACAGCTTGATCGTTTCTTTATATTTCGGCGACAGCTCTTTGTCCCATGGGCTTGCCACACTGCGCAAATATGGAATTTCTTGCGACCAATAGTCCTCCGAGTTTTCGGTGAATCCATTGCTGGTAGAGAAGAAAGCGGCATCTATCGGTTCGCCTTTATAAGTGATAACCTTGCCCTTCGTCTGAAGGATCGCTTCATTAAGCTTGCTCATATTGTTTTTCTGCTCATTCTTTGGCCATTTGGCTGCGAGCTCTGCAACTGAAATATACACTTGATGATCGGTTGTGTCCGTCACATCCGCTCCTTTTACCGGTACTCCGCTGTCATTGCCAAGAACAATTCTACGAATCATATACGTACGAGCCGCAATGGCCTGCGCCTTTAACGCCTCAAGCTCGAATCCGATTGGCATTTCCGCAGCTACTACACCGCGAACATACGCTTCAAGCGGAACTCGCTCTATCCGCTTTTCCTTCGTCAAATAAACACGAATGACAAGACGATCAATCGCATCCAGCGTTTCTCCATTCTTCCCATCACCAGCCGTTGGCCGATTTAAAAGATCATTTTCAGAAGATGGAATGAGCGCATCCGCATCATCCAACACGCTCGTTTTCGGTATCGCTTGGCTGCCCGCTTTAATAGCAGCATTGTCTGTTAAAGACCTAGCAGCCTGCGCATCGCGAAGCTCATCAACTGAAAGTCTTACTAGAATGACAGAAGCACCAAGCATCGCTCCGATTGCAAACAAGGCCATCGGTCTGCTTGTCCGTATACGATCGATCATCGAAACTATTGAAAACGTCCCTCTTCTTCGCCTCATGTGCTCTCCTTCCATCTTGGCCGGAAAAAGGAAGCAGGAAGCAGCTGCCGCCGCCCCCCTCTCTCTTAATCCGATCCTGATGGTTCATTCTATGAGCACAAATAATAGGGTAGAACCTTAAAGTCTAATCATGGCGAAGCGCGTCAACCGGACGCAGACCTGCCGCTTTATTTGCAGGCAGATAGCCAAATATAACGCCTACGAGGGCAGAGAAGACAAAAGCTAACCATACAGTATCTAAAGGTACTTCCGTTTCCGTCTTCATAATCATTCCAATAATAAAAGAGGCGATATATCCAAGTCCAATTCCTAGTGCGCCTCCCAAACCGCTGATGCACACCGCCTCTACTAGAAATTGAAACATAATATCCCGCTTTTTTGCTCCCAATGATTTACGAATGCCAATCTCTCGCGTTCGCTCTGTTACAGACACTAGCATAATATTCATGATGCCGATTCCACCTACGATAAGAGAAATGATCGCTACATAAATGAGCTGCCTGTTCATCGTTTCATTAACGGAATTTAGTGTTTTCATCGCTTCCTCTTGATTAAACACCCTGTAGGCATTCTCATTGCCTCGGAATTTCTCATAGAGAACAGCTTCTACGGCAGTAACCGTCGCAGCCATACGATCTATATCCGAGACAATTAAGTTAATAGTAGAAACACCGCTTGTTTGAAATATTTTCTGAGCTGTCGTTATCGGAATTAATATTTTCTCGTCATTTGAGCCGCTGAGTGAGCTTCCTTGCGATTCCAGCAATCCAACAATCGTGAAATTATAACCGTTAATAGTTATCTTTTTCCCTACTGCCGCCGCAGGGTCCACTCTCTCATCCTCAAATAAATCCTTCGCGGTCTCCACACCAATAAGCGCAACCTTTGTGTTGTTTGTTATATCTGGAGAGGCGATATACCTGCCATCCTGTACGGGAAAGCTTTTCACTTCCTCATAAGCGGCGGTTATTCCTTCTACGGTAACGGATACCTGCGTCTTGCCGTATTTCGCATATCCTGTTGTGCTCGTCACAGGCGCAACACCCGCAATATTCATAACATCACCAAGCTCATTCGCTTCATCGACTGACAGCGTCGTAACTGTTCCACGTCCAAGTATATTAACGGAGAGCGAGTTAGGGCTGCCAAGGGAAGATACCTGCTTAGCCACTTCATTGGAGGAAGCCTTTCCCATAGCAACAAGCGCAATGACCGTTGCAACACCAATCAATATACCGAGCATCGATAATATTGTTCTAAGCTTGTTGGATAAGACGCTCTTGACTGCCATCCTGAGACCTTGCGTAAGCTTCATCGCTGTCCCTCCTCTCTTGCTCCCGCTCCGTCAACACCCCATCCCGAATAATGACCGTACGGCTTGCTCGTTTGGCTACTTCCATATCATGTGTAATCAAAACGATAGTCTGACCTGAGCGATGCAGTTCATCCATCATATTGAGCACTTCCATGCCTGTCTTAGAATCAAGCGCACCTGTTGGTTCATCGGCAAGCAGTATGGGCGGATTAGTCGCCAGAGCGCGTGCAATGCCAACACGCTGCTGCTGCCCGCCCGACAGCTCGTTTTGGCGATGGTTCATACGATCACCGAGCCCTACTCTATCCAGCGCTTCCATCGCACGCATACGTCTCTCCTTGCCCGGCAGCCCCCGATAAATAAGCGGAAGCTCGCAGTTCTCAAGTGCTGTGAGCTTCGGAAGCAAATGATACCCTTGAAAAATAAATCCAATTTTTTTATTTCGTATTTCTGTCAGTTTATTATCGCTTTGTCCAGTCACCTCAAGCCCCTCAAGCTTGTAGCTTCCTTCGCTCGGCAAATCAAGACAGCCAATAATATTCATAAKCGTCGATTTTCCAGAGCCGGATGKACCCACGATGGCTAGAAAATCACCGCGTGCAACCGTAAGTGAGACCTCATGGAGCACTGTCATTTTTTCACGCGCCATCGTATAAAACTTCGTGATCTTGTTCATTTCTATTAATGGAGCATTCAGCGTTGAACTCATCGTGGACCACCTGTTCCAGTCCGCATTCCTCCGCCCATGCCTCCTGGGAAGACCATTACGTCGCCAGCAAAGCCGCCCTGCCGCATTGTCATCTCCGCAGAGCTGCTGCCCATGCCAGCCGTTCCTTGGGCAATCGGAACAAGCACACTGTCCCCTTCTTTTAGCCCTGAGACAATTTCCACAAAATTTTCATTGCTGAGTCCTGTGGTCACCTCAACCAGTTGGCCGCCAAGCGCATCCGGCATGCGGCCGCCACGACCGCCAGCTGCAAATCCGCCACCAGCGGCTGCGCGACCTGCTCCCGATTGACCTGCTGAAGCCGTTCCATCAGCTGCAATGGATTGGCCTGCGACTGCTCTTGAACCATTACCTTGCGCACCCTGAGCACCTTGCCTCACAGCTCCTGTTCCCGTTCCCCCCGTCGGAGCTTTCTGTGCTCCGCTTGTTGTATTGCCTTGTCCGGTCGCCGTTCCTTGTTTCCCGTCTACAGCTCCACCAGGAGCAGCTGCCCCTTCTTGCTGCTGCCCAGCCTGTCCAGCGCCTGCCGATGTACCCGCTCCGCCATTTTCAGACGGAATACGAACGAAAGACCTTGTGCCCATTTCGACGACAGCATTTACTGGTACAAGAATGATGTTTTCCTTAGACGCAATTGTAATGGCTGCCTCACCAGACATCCCCGCCTTCACGCCTTCAATGTTCTTTAGCAATAAGTTCACTTCAAATGAAGATGAACCGTTATTGGAAGTACCCTCCATCGCAATATCCGATACGGTTGCATTGATCTTCTTGTCAGTCAGCGCGCTTAAGGACAAATCTGCCGATTGATTAACCTTTAAAGCAGATATATCAAGCTCATCCACAGATGTCACAAATTCTAGCTTCGTATAATCTACAATTGTAGCTATTGCCGTATTGGCATTCACCTCATCGCCTACCTCAATAGACATTTCGGTAACTTCGCCATCTATGGAGGCTGTCACTACTTTTTCCTCTTTTGCTTGTGCTTCATAGATATCTTGTAGTTGATCCTGGTAGTCYGCGATCTCATCGTTTGCATTTTCAATATTCTTTTGAAGCGATGCCTTCGTGGCCTCTTCATTTTCAGTGCCCGTTGCTTCCTTATAGCTTTGTTGGTATTCAGTAATCGTTTCTTGTAGTTTTGTGATGCTTTTATTGATCGATTTAATTTTGTCATCATTGTCGTCCGCAGACTCAAAGGTAACAAGAATTTGTCCCGCTTTAATCTTATCTCCTTTTTTGACATTCACAGTAGCTATGGTGCCGCTCTTGCCAGCAGTCACCGATTCCCTCGAATTAGCTGCTACCGAGCCTGTCCCGCTAATTTGTTTTACGATTGACCCTTTTGTCGCCTGCACCGTCAGAGACGTAGGCATTACACCTGCTGCTTCCTTATCCTTAGCAAAATAAAAATAATAGGCACCTGCTCCAGCCGCGGCTAAAATGATTAAAATGCCGAGCCCTATCGTCCACTTCTTCATCTGCTTTAATCCACCTTCCATTGGTCTTAGTGAGATCGACTATAGCATTCAAAAATGAACGGAAGATGAACAAGCTTGACGACAAAAAGCCCCCATCTAGTGTTCAGTAGGGAGCAGGCGTATGATGTAAAAGATTACGTAAGGCAGCAAAAGTTCAGTAATAACAGGGTTCCTACTGAATAACGATATTAACGGAATTAAAAAAGAGCGGAGATCCCTCTCCGCCCTCATTCTTTATATTCTAGTGAATTGGTGGTATGTTTTGCGGTCAATGAAGTTACTCATGACAGCCTTAATTTCGTCCTCCGTCATTCCAACGGGTTCACCATCTTCATCCGTTCCAGTGAAAATAGCATTTCCAATAACGGATACTTTAGGCTCGTATTCATCTTGGTTTCTAATTCGCGATTTCTCGGTCAGATGGAAATTGAATGCTGACCCATCGGACTGCAAATCCATGTTAAACCATAAAACAACATCATTCCATATCGTGATAGATTCTACGTTGCCTTCAGCTATTTCATCTAATGCGTCATAGATGTTTCCCTTAATTTCTATTTCTTTTACTTCTAATTCTTTTTCGATTTCTGCAACAATGACTTTCATCGTAGCCAATGGACAACACACCCTTCGTTCTGCCAAAACCATTATTTTAATTCATTCTATGACAAGTGCTTACCCAATTACAAACTTTCACTTGCATGCACATTTATTAACGTTTGCGAGGACTTATAGCCATTCAGTTATCCATTCAAAAAAAGAGTATGTTTCATTCTCCCGAATTGGCGAGAAAAAACATACTCTCTAAATAGATACAGTGTTGATTACATAGGAGGAAGCTCCTGCAAAACAGGCAGCGACGAAATCGCGCCTGCTCTTGTTGTCGTAAGAGCAGCGGCGGCGTTCRCAAACGAAACCAAACGTTTGGCCGTATCGGCATTCATTTCGCTTAACGCTTCTTCACTTCGCTGCATCTGGTACAGCAGCGCTCCAATAAAAGCATCGCCAGCCCCAGTCGTATCCACAACGGCTACTTTCTGGCCAGGAGTAGATACTTYGTAGGAAGACGTATACCACACCGCACCATCCGCTCCCTTTGTGTATACAACAGCTTGAACGTCTCCGACAAACAAAGAAGCAATAGCCTCTTTCTCGTCTTCAATTCCCGTCACAAAAGCAAGCTCATCCGAGCTTATTTTGACAAGATGGCTCAAAGGAATGAATTGCAGTATCGTTTGTCTGCACTGCTCATGATCTGCCCATAGCGGCAGGCGCACGTTAGGATCAAAGCTGATGAGTCCTCCTGCTGCTTTCATCCCCGCAATCGCTTTGAGATGCGCATATTTCACAGGAGCCTCAATAAGATCTACTGAGCAATAGTGCAAAATATCTCCTTTAGCGAACCACTCTTCGTTAATCTCATCCTCTGAAAGCAGCATATCGGCACTTGGATTTCGGTAGAAAGAAAAATCGCGGTCCCCGTCGGCTTTTAAACTTACAAACGCAAGAGCAGTATTTGCTTCATTCGTTTGGAGCACATGCTGAGTATCAACACCTGACGCTTTCATCGTTTCCAAGAGAAAGTCACCGAAAGCATCTTTACCCAGCTTACCTATGAAGGCACTGCTGCCGCCTAGCTTCGCAACCGCACAAGCAACATTAGCTGGAGCGCCGCCTGCTTCCTTCGTGAAACCAACGACATCTTTGAGCTCAATGCCGCGAGTATCCGGAATAAAATCAATTAATGCTTCACCAATCGTATATAGTTTAGACAGATTAAGCCCCCCTAGCTGATGTCCCATTTTTTAAAGGATACCATAGTACAAGCACCTTCTGCGTAGGCGAATATGCCGAGAGATTCAGTACCTGGGTAAATACGGCCTGTCATCACCTTCTCACCGCCTTGAATGAACACCTCGACGGAGGATTTATCGACGAAGATGCGCAAAGCCAGCAAACCATCCTTCAGTTCAACACTCGTCCTGCGCTCACCGCGAAGACCAATCCCTGACTTATCGCGATTAAAACGGAATTTGCCTTCTGCTTGCTGATAAGACAATACGGTTTCTTCCTCGCCGTGCACCCTCAGCTTCAAACCAAATTCCTTGGCTTGATCTGCCTGGAACACGACCTCCAGCTCATAACAATCGCCGCTAACTCCCATATCTTCAACAACATCTGATAAGTTAATATCGCTTGCCTCATAAGCATTTTTCCGGTAATTTTTCATTTCCTCAAGCGGCTTGAACAATAACGACTCACCCTGCAAAATAACTTCGCGCGGCAAAGTCATAGCGCCGGCCCAGTAATGCCCAAGCTGCGTCGGAATTTCTTGTTCCCATGCCTCCATCCAGCCGATGATAATGCGTCTGCCTTTTTCATCAACGGTTGTCTGCGGAGCATAAAAATCAAAGCCGCAGTCAACCGGCTCATACCGATCATACTGAAAGCTGCTTTGCTTAATATCCAAGTGTCCAATCATATAGGTAGTGGAATGCAGATTACGATAGTCATCTCCTTGCGCAGGCATACGCTGCGGCGACATCACCAGCACGTCACGCCCTCCGAGCTCAAACAGATCAGGACACTCCCAGTTGTCGCCAAGCTTCCCATCACTGCGCGCGATTTCCCCGCTAAAACTCCAACTCACAAGGTCCGTTGAACGATACAGCAAAATAAGCCCGCTGCCCCGTCCATCATTTGACCCTAAAACGGCATAATAAACACCGTCGCGCTCGAATACCTTTGGATCTCGGAAATCCTTCTGGCTGAATCCTGACGGTATTTGGTCTGAACCAATGACAGGATTGCTAGCCAGCTTCTCAAAATGGATGCCATCGTCGGAAACTGCGATATTTTGATTTTGACTATAATCACGCTCTCTATTAGGGCCCGTTATCAAATGTCCCGTATACATCAAATACAGCTTGCCATCCCGCTCAACAGCACTGCCAGAGAAGCAGCCGTCACGGTCATAGTCCTGATCGGGCGCAAGTGCAACCGGGAGGTACTTCCACTTGATGAGATCATGGCTAACCGCATGTCCCCAGTGCATAGGCCCCCATACGGGCTGATAGGGATAATGCTGATAGAACATATGGTATTCACCGTTATAATAAACAAAACCATTCGGATCATTCATCCAACCAAACTCGCTCATTAAATGATAAGCAAGGCGGTATTCCTCTTTCAACAAATACTTGCGTTCTGCAATAAATGTGTCGGCATTTTCTCTTGTATACAAAATAAAGCATCCAACCCTTACTTATTATTTAATTGAGCCTTGCATGACTCCTTGGATAATATATTTCTGCGCAAACAAGTAGACAACAAGCACAGGCAATATGGTCAGCATAAGCCCTGCCATTAATGGTCCATAATCAACCGAATACGTACCGAAGAAATAGAAAGTAGACAACGGCAGTGTCCGTTCATCCGGCGAAATTAACACGAGGGAAGGCAATAAAAAGTCATTCCAAATCCATAATACATTCAAAATGGCAATCGTAACCGTCGTCGGAGCAAGCACCGGAAATACGATACGGAAGAAAGTTTGCGTCCGCGTGCAGCCATCGATAAGCGCCGCTTCTTCCAGCTCGGCTGGTATGCTTTTTACAAACCCATGATAAATAAAGACGGCCAGCGGACTGCCAAATCCGACATACATATAAATAAGGGCCCATTTGCTATTAAGAAGACCAATGGTTCCGTATATTTTGACGAGAGGGATCATAATGGCTTGGAAAGGTATGATCATAGCCGCAACCATAAGGAAAAACATATATTGGTTCGTTTTTGTTTGGTTTCGCACAAAATAATGAGCCGTCATTGCAGCTAAAATAGAGATAAGCACAACGCTAAGCACAGTTATGACTATAGAGTTCATAAATGCCGATATGAAATTCATTTTTTCAAATGCATTTGTATAGTTCGTGAAGCTTAGGCTATCCGGCAAGGAAAGCGGACTTGATGTGATTACCTTGTTTTCTTTAAATGAGTTGATGAGCAGCATAAAGAAAGGAACGACGAACAGAACTAAAATAACGAAGAGGGCGATGAACTTCGTCCATGCGAGCCATTGGTTCTTTTTCTCCATCACGCCTCAACCTCCAGCTTCTTGCTAAAATAAACCTGTGCTATGGTAATCGTCGCCACAAGCAGGAACAGGACAAATGCTTCTGCTTGGCCTACGCCATAATCCCGCGATAGAAATGCCTTCTCGTATACATGCATCGATACCATTTCCGTACTTTTGAACGGTCCGCCTTTTGTGAGTGAAACGTTCAGGTCATAAACCATAAAGCATCTTTGCAGTGATAGGAAAATACAGACGATAAACGATGGAACCATCAGCGGCAAAATCATTTTGCGCATTTTCGTCCATAGGCTCGCACCATCAATACTTGCTGCCTCTAAAATATCCTTAGGTACATTCATAAGCCCAGCTACATAAATAACCATCATATAACCGGCATATTGCCATACCGTGACGATAATCATCGACCAGAATGCTTTGTCCGGGTCAGCCAGCCATGAGGAGCTGAATAACGGAATACCCCATTCTTTGCCTAGATACACGAGTACATTCGAGAAAATAAATTGCCATACAAAGCCGAGTACAATGCCGCCTACCAAGTTGGGAATAAAGAAGCCTGCTCTAAAAATACTTTGCCCCTTCAATCCTCTCGTTAATACGTAGGCTAGCAAAAACGCAACTACGTTAATAAGAGCAACTGAAATAAAAACATATTTTAACGTAAGCAAAAATGATTTCCAAAAAACAGCATCCTTGAATACCGCTACGTAATTCTCAAATCCAACCAAACTGCTTGTCGTCGATATGCCATCCCAATTCGTAAAGGTCAAATAAATCCCATACAAGAATGGAATAATCATTACAGCAAGAAAAGCAAACAAAGTCGGTCCGGTAAACAGCAGCCGCAATCGCAATCGATTCCACAGCCCTTTTTCCGTTATCATCATGATCCCTCACATTCAAGCATGGTTTTGTAAGTCAAAATACGATAAGGAGTAAACAGCTTACCCCGTCGTTTGGCGGGGTAAGCCTTCTATAAGCTATTAAGGATTATTTAACCGTCTTCCAATACTCCACAATATCTTTCGTCAACTCCGCACGATCCGCAGCACCTGCTAAATATTTCTGCATCGATGCGCCAAGCTTAGCCCAGTGGTCAGCTGGCAGCGTGCTGATGGAATCCTCTGTTTTGCCGTTTGCGATATGTTCAGAAATGGACTTTGCAAGCGGATCTTTGGCTTCAAGTGTAATGTTCTTGAACGCCGGAATAATATTTGCTTTGTTCACGAGGAAGTCTTGCCCCTTCTCGCTGTATACCATCCACTCCAAAAACGTTTTGGCAGCAGCCTGCTGCTCAGCCGTATTTTTTTCCTTGTCGATGACCAAACGCTTCGAAACCGCAGAAGACACTTGTGTATTGCCAAAATCGTCCGGATTGTTGCTTATAGGGACAGGTAGAAAGCCGTATTGTCCGCTTGCCGTATCAAAGCTGCTAATTTGCGGCCAAGCCCAGTTCCCTTGGAACCAGATGCCTACCTCACCTTTACCCAGCACCTCTGGACCACGCTCATAGGTACCGGACAATGGGGAAGCTTTGTCGATATTGTATTTTGCCATGATGTCGAACGTATCCATTAGTCCATTGAAAACCGTATTGCTAGCTAAATCGATTGATCCAGCCTTCAAATCGTCTATGAACTTTGCAACTGCAGCCGTATCAGCTGATTGACCTGCGTAAGCCAGCGGCAAATAATGTGCTCCCAGCGACCAATCCATCGGTGAGATAATAAGCGGAGCTTTACCTGAAGCTTCGATTTTCTTGAACAGCTCTTCAAGTGCGCTTGTTGTGTTGATCGTTGCTGGATCAAATGTTCCGCCTACCGCTTGATCTACTACCGCTTTGTTATAAATAAAACCATAACCTTCAACTGCAAGCGGGAAAGCGTAGTTTTTACCATCAAATGTCGTTAGCGCCGTGCTGCGGTCAACGGCATCCGCCATCCACTTCTCACCGCTAAGATCAAGAACACGATCCTTGAATTTCTCAACATCTCCTGTATCGAGCATCGTAATGGTAGCCGGGTTTCCTGATGCATAAAGCGCAGACGCTTTCTCAAAAGGGGACTGTCCTGCCGGTACCGGTATAATTTCAAGCGTAATGTTAGGATTATCCTCTTTAAATACTTTCGCAGCCTCTTCGAGCTGGGCTTGAATCTCGCCCTTCGAGTTAAGCAACGATATCTTTACTGCAGAACCTCCATTAGACGATCCCGCATTATTCGAATTGCCACATGCCGTTACAACCATAACTACCATTAGCGATAATGCTATCGCTTGCATCCATTTCAATGATTTCATTTGATTGCCCCCAATTTTTTGAGATTGAAAAAGATTGAAAGACGATTTACCGATCGTGTAAACCGCTTACAAAACGTATTATATAATTGTGAATAAGAGTATGTCAATCGTTTGACATGTTAAACGATTGACATAACTTTTAAAAAAATAAAAAACCCTTGCTGCACTTGGGTTTTTCACGTTTTTTTAATCTATGTAGAAGCTCGTTTAATCAGTTCAACCGGTAAAATATTTTCGAATTCGAAAGCTTCCTCGTTCATCTGCTTCATAATCAAATCAATCGCCATTTTCCCAATTTCTGCAATCGGCTGTTTCACCGTTGTCAGCTCCGGCGTGAGCCATCTGGCTGCGCTAATATCGTCGTAACCGATAATTTTCACATCCTCCGGGATTCGTTTGCCGGCGATCACACACTCTTTAACTGCAAAAGCAGCAATAATATCACTCGTTGCGAAAATGCCATCCAGATCGGGATGATCCTGAAACAGCTGATGTATAATTTGCTCGTACTGGAGTTGATCAAACACATTCATATCAGTCTGAATGATGACATGCTCGATCCTCTTCTCCTTCATCACGGCTTGAAACGCTTCTGTACGCTGATTTGCGAGTAAATGAAGCTCCAAATTACCGCATATATGCGCAATTTTTTTGCAGCCTTCACTAACCAGCAATTGTGCCGCAAGGCTCCCGCCTGCATAATTATCGGAAGAAATATATGGAATTTCACTGCTGATCTGACGATCAATCGTGACAATTGGCGAGTTCAAATGTTTGTACTCATCGACCTGAAGCGTATGGCTGCCCATAATAATGCCATCCACACGATTGCGCTTCAGCATTTCGATATAATCCTTTTCTTTCTGCGGGTCAAGCTGGGAATTGCAAAGCAGCATTTTGAAGCCAAGCTCATAAGCATAGTTTTCTATGTGATTCGCGAGCTCGCTAAAAAAAGGATGAGCTACACTAGGTATAATAAGACCAATGACGTTAGATTGTTTTCTTAGTAAAGAGCGGGCAATCTCATTAGGCTGGTAATTTAGTTGCTCCATCGTTTGATAAACCTTCGCTCTCGTTGCTTCACTAATATAACCCCGATTGTTTAAAACGCGGGAAACCGTCGTCACGGATACGTTCGCTATTTTTGCCACATCGTGTATCGTTGCCATGGCCGCCCCTTTGCTTATTGCAGTAGTAGTAACCATTATAGCTAAATGGTTAGCCTTATTATACTTAATAAATAATTCAAAAGTATAGATTGTCCAAACAAAAAGAAGCTGTTTCAGATAAGCCCTTTGCGACTTATTTGAAACAGCTTCTTTATCTTGTTCTTAACGGGAATTAAGCCCACGTCGGCTGAACTTTGAGAACCGCAACCTCTTTCTCACGCTTAAAGGAAGCAGCTGTATCCACATCAGAAGACGTTGAAGAGATCGCCACTACAGCAGCTGTATCACGCACTGCCGATGTAACTTGGACCGAAACGGATGGCTTGCTTGCCGCCGTGTCTTCCTCGCTAATCAGCTCAATACGATGAATATCAGCCCCAAGAGCTGCAAGCTTGCCTGTAATGTTAACATAACCGCGATCCACATGATGCAGACCTGTTACTTCAGTCTCGCCTTCCGCCCGCAAAGCCGCACAAATAAGTGCTGCTCCTGCTCTTAAATCGGTAGCGCATACCTTTGCACCCGTTAGCGGCATACCGCCATTAACGATAGCTGTACGTCCATCGACTTTAATTTGAGCGTTCATCTTCTGGAATTCCTCGACATGCATAAAACGATTTTCGAAAACCGTTTCCGTTACAACGCTTGTTCCCTCAGATACGAGGAGAAGAGCCATCATTTGAGATTGCATATCTGTTGGGAAACCTGGATGCGGCAATGTTTTCACATCAACCGATTTCAATTGCTTGCTCGATTGTACACGAATTCCGTTATCGCTCTCCGTAATTTCTACGCCCATTTCCTGCAGCTTAGAGATTACCGGCGTCAAATGATCAGAAATTGCACCTTCAACGAATACGTCACCGCCTGTAATAGCGGCCGCAATCATGTACGTGCCTGCTTCAACACGGTCAGGAATTACATTATGGGCTGCGCCATACATCCGGTCCACGCCTTCAATACGAATAACTCCTGTACCAGCGCCACGAACTTTGCCGCCCATAGCATTGATATAGTTGGCCAAATCCACGATTTCCGGTTCTTTGGCTGCATTCTCAAGAATCGTTGTGCCATCTGCTAAAGCAGCTGCCATCATAATATTTTCCGTTGCGCCTACGCTGGCTACGTCTAGGTAAATTTTCGCACCCTTAAGACGCGTCTTTGTGCTGGCTTCGATAAAGCCCTGCCCAAGCGTAATTTCAGCGCCCATCGCTTCAAAGCCCTTCAAATGCTGATCAATCGGACGAGTGCCGATCGCACAGCCGCCAGGCAACGAAATTCTTACCTTGCCTATCCGACCAAGAAGAGGACCCATAACTAAGAAGGATGCCCGCATTTTTCGAATAAGCTCATAAGGAGCTTCATAAGTCGTAATGGTCTGCGCTGTAATGCGCATCGTTTCATTATTATAGGATAATTGTGCGCCTAATGAGGCAAGCACCTTCTGAATCGTCATAACGTCGTCGAGGAGGGGTACGTCATAGATGACGCTGTCTCCTTCTGTCGCCAATAATGAGGCCGCTAAAATGGGGAGTACTGCATTTTTTGCTCCGCTAACACGGACCGTTCCCTTCAAACGCTGGCCTCCGCGGACGATAATTTTGGTCATCTTTTGGTTCCCTCCGCGAACTGCATTTTCTATTTCCTATTTGTGAAAAAAAAGGTTTATCTCACTTTACCCAACCTTCATCTTATCACTCAATTACACCAATCGACAAGCGTTATATTATTACCATTTTTTACATGTCATTCCCAGCGCATTTTATGACTTTTTTCTCCAAAAACGTCTCTTTTTCACGAAAAAACTACGTTCCCGGTACGATTACGGTTCCTGATTTATACCTATTCGCAAGCCATCGGCTTTTTGAGACCGTCATGTATTACCCATTGTTGACATGTTTCGCTTTTGTTATTCGACAAACGATTTGAGAAGAACGGTGTAGCCCCAATATTCCAAGATGAATTTTGCTAACAAATGACCCATAATAATAGCAACAAATACTTGAAACAAACGGGCCTTTGGACTCTTTGGAAAACGAAAAAAAGCTTCCCATTTCACCTCTTGCAGTACAAACCACACCAGAATAATGCTGAGAATAACAATGATTATAGAAAACAACCCGGTCATTCCGGTGTAGTTTTGCAAACCATTTATAAGACCGTAATTAACGTCCATGATGCCTCCTGAGCTTTTTCATGTTTTAAGCTTCAAACTCAAGCAGCTTTACAAGCAGCATTTATCTTGCTTCATATTATTAACGTAACTGGAAGCCATTTTGTTTAATGAAAATATTAGGCGATAAATCGGTGGAGCAGCACCGTGTAGTCTGCACGGCTAGCCTGCAGGCTTGGTTTGTACAGATTTGATTCTATCCCTTCAATTTGTTTGTTCAACTTCATGGCATACAGCATGGGTGCTGACCAATGAGACTTTGGTACATCGGCGAACGGATCAATAACAGGCAGCTTAGGCCGTACACCTTCCGCATAACCGATAATCATTGCCATTTCCGCCCTTGTAATCGGCTGATCCGGCTTGAACTCACCATTCGGGAATCCTTTTACCCAGCCTTGCTCTACAGCCCTTGTAATCGCATCATTCGCCCAATGTTTTAATGGGACGTCTTTGAATCGCTTCCCTTGCACGCGACTAGATGAAGCTGGCTTATATGCCTTCACAACCATGGAAACGGCCTCAGCTCGCGTTATGGAGCGTCTAGGCTCAAAGCGATTTTGTCCTGTTCCGTTAATAATGCCTTTTTTGTTTAAGGCGACGATTTCATTTTGAGCCCAATGACCTTTAATATCACGGAATCCAGCAATCAACTCCTCTGATTTCACCTTTAAGCGATAATACTGCTTGTCAAAAGGAGCATCTGCTTCCAGCTTCACGTAATACACACCAGGCTGCAGCAGCTTTTCTTCGGTTTGGAGCTTCCCGCTTGCTTTTGTTTTGGATGCCGTAAGCTGCTTCATCCGTTTATCATAGAGCAAGAGGCTCAAATCAACGTCAAGCGGCACACCGTTTACCGTCATGCTGATGATGCTGGCGTTTGAAACCCGGATTTGAAACCAATCTACGTCGGAGTAGCTGCTAATTACACCAAGGTACTCCGTACCTGGATTAATCATAAACGCCTCGTACGATTTATCGTTTGGTTCATTCGGATCATCATATTTTGGCATATAATCCATCTTCAATATGTAGGTGCCTATGGTCGGACTAGCTTCTGAGGAGATCGCATTGTGAACACGAATATAATATTTACCAGGAGTCACAGTTATGACTGGTGACTGCTCAGTCTCCCCTTCACCCTCATCATCGTACACCATTAATTGCTGACCTGCCTTCTGTATAGCAAGCCCAGGATCAATACGTGCCGTATTCGTACTAAGCGTAAGACTTAGCTTTCCGCTCTGCGTAAAGGTTACCGTAAACCAGTCGCGATCGGCGGTTTGATGAAAGTTGCCCGTAATCGACTGCGTACGAGGCTGCAATGTATAGGCTTCAAACGATTTATCATTTTTCTCGTAATCGTCCGGCTTCATCGTAAAAGTAGACGTCAGCAGATAAGGCAATTCATCGTTGCTGCTCTGATTGATGAGCTCCAGATGAATGAGCTGCCGCCCTTTTTTAACCTCAAGATCAATGGACCTGCTTGCAAGCTTCGTATCGCTCGTACTTTGCTTCACGCCATTCATGTAATGGGTGAGCCTAACAGGCGGAACAATCTTTCCGTTAGGAACAAGCCCTTCGTATTGTATGGTCAGCGTGCCATCATACGGCGCATCGATTTGATACCAATCATGGTCGGATACGCCCTGCAGCAAAGCCGAAATTTGGCTGTTCAGCTGAAACCTTGCAGCAGTTGATTGGGTTTCATTCGGTTCGAAGCCGTCTGGCTTCAAGGTTGAACGTACCGCTTGGTCGATCTGCAGCACACCGTAGCCTGACGTGCTGTCCGCACCTGGCGGCCCAATATCCTTAGCTGTTTGGCGCAGCAACTCGCGTATCTGGTAAGGCTTCATGTCCTTGTAGCGAGCCCATATGAGCGCTGCAGCAGCTGCGGCTTGCGGAGCCGCCATTGAAGTTCCTTCTTCTTTCTTATAGAGTCCACCAATGGCTGTTGTATATACATTCCAAGGTGCGACAAGGTCCAGCTCAGTGCCTCGATTCGATCGACTATCGACCGTATTATTCGACTTGACGCCTCCGACAGCGAGTACCGTCGGATAAGCTGCCGGGTATTTTACCGCAGCTTTCTCTCCAAAGGTGACGCCGTCATTGCCTGCCGCTGCTACGAGCAGTACGTTTTTGCTTTCCGCATATTGTACAATGTCGAGCATGTACGGAGAATATCGATGAAGGCCAACCGACAGCACAACGATGCTTGCTCCGCTGCGAACGGCGTACAATATGGCTTCGCCGAGCTCCTGCTCTGTTCCGTCACCTCGGTGATCCAKCGCTTTTATCGGCATGATTTTGGCTTTCCACAGTATGCCTGATACGCCAATGCCGTTATTTCCTACAGCTGCGATAACACCTGCTACACTTGTACCGTGCCCATTGTCATCATCGGGCGACTCACCAGGGCTCACTAGATTAGCGCCTGGAACAAGATTAGGCTTCAAATCCGGATGTTCCAGATCAACACCTGTATCCACGATCGCTATCGTAAGCTGCTGCTGCTCGCGAACGGTTTCCCACGCCTTTTGCGCGCCGATCTGACTGAGATAAAGCTGCTTAGACAACTCAGGATCATTTGCTTTCAGTGCTGTAGCCGCTGCTGCAATCTTCGCTGTGGAAGCTGCCTCAGACTCCTGCGGCGCCGATGGCGGTGTCGATGGTGAATCTGAGGGCGATGCTTCGTTAGGTACAGAAGCTGCAGGCGATACATTGGATGGAGAAGAGCCTGTAGGCCGCGCATTGCTGCGCGCGGCCTCTGAGCCTGCCGAGGCTGCGTCCTCCGACTCGCCGGCAGGCAGTGCAAGCATATGCACCCTATTGTTCGGGTGCACGTACTCTACGCCCGGCAGGCTTCGCAGCCGGTCGAGCCATTGCTGCACGTCCGCGCCTTCAGCGGCCGGACGTACGAGCATGACCGCCGCCTCATTCTGGCGGCGGAGCACCTCTGTCCCGCGCAGCTCTTGCGCTAGCGCGGGGTCACGCCATTTGAGCAGCCAGCTTTGCGGCTGCTCTGCATCGGCGCCTTCGGCGCCCTCAGCCGCAGGGGATGCTGCGGCCAGCGCCGTAGGCGCCGCTACGGGAACGAACCCTGCGGGGGCTATGCCCCCGAGGGTGATGCTCCCGATCAGCAGCGCGGGCAGCGCGCGACGAAGGAGCTTGCGCGCGGCGAGCGTGGCAATGGCGATTGCTTGCATAGACAAGCGAGCTTTATGCTTTTTGAGCGCAGAATCCTGTCGATCATTAAATGGGCTCTGACTAATCATTTGTGAATTTCGTAATTGCTTTGGTTCTTTTTGAGTGCTCATCATTTTCTGCCTTTTCGTATGAAACGGGTTATGGTTTGTTCCCACTTTCAATTGGATATTCCTTAACTACAATTTCTCTTCACAGGTATCATTTCCCTTGTTTCTATAAGACAAAAAGGACAAAAGTCCTACAACTATCCCGCTCCATAGCTCGGAACGTCAGTATTCGGCACAAACTATTATTTCCCGGTAAATATGACGAGCAGCAACACTGGTTCACATAGATAGAATAGTACTTCATGTCTACTATACTATGAACCTATACTCCCCCTGCTGCACATTACCCGCAACATTCTCCGCTGAAACACTGTAATTATATTTCTGCTCATAATCCCTGTTTAAAATAGCGTCAGACCGCTTCCTCTCTTCTTGCTATATGCTAGAAATGACTATAATCTAGCCATTACTATCATCATATCTAAAACTGCTGCTGCAGTCTGTGTCCTTAACAGTAACTTTAACTATAATGCTGCTTTTTAGCTTATAAACTACTTTCTATTTCCCCTGTGCCGCCTCGAAAATCCCCTTCATCGATTAAACAAAAAATAGATCGTTTAAATAGACATCAGCTCATCATCTACTTAAACGACCTATTATTTTCACACCTCTAGAATACGAATGCTTCGCATCACTCTTCTACAATCTGCTTATCCCATTATCATTAAATCGCCCTTAATCGAGAATATCGCATCAATCCATTGCATTAACGGTCCTGGGAAAATACCTAGTGCAATCGTTGCTGCTGCACACAGCCAGATCACAACTCCCGTTGCTGCCGATATTCGCACTTCATTATTTTCTTCTCCGCTGCGCATGAACATTTGACGAACAATGCCAAAGTAGAAATAGTAAGAAATGACGCTGCTCACGACGATAACAGCTACGAGCCAATAAGCTTTCGCATTCGCTGCTCCGAGCAAGATAAACAGCTTCCCAAAAAATCCGCCGGAAATCGGCAAGCCCGATAAAGACAAGATAAATACCACCATAGCCGCTGCCGTCCAAGGCGCTCGGTAGTACATGCCCGCGAAGCTTTTCAGCTCCTTATGCCCCGATGCGCGGCTAACTACCGTAAAGACAGCAAACGCTCCTATCGTCATAAACAAGTACGCAACCAAATAATAAACAAATTCAGAGAAGTTGCTGCTATGAACCATCGTTATTGAAATACCGATAGGCACCAGCATGTAACCCGCATTGGCTACTCCTGACAGGGCCAGCAATCGCTTTACGTTCCTTTGTTTAAGCGCAGCTGTCGTTCCGACGAGCATCGCTGCAGCAGCCAGAACCAGCAGGACCAGGAAGAGATCATTTGATATTTTTGCCGCTTCTCCCGCTGCGCTGAATAAACTAGTGCTAAACATAACTCTAAATATAGCAGCCAGCGCAGCACCTTTAGCAATGACCGCTAGAAAAGCCGACACAGGCGTTGGAGCCCCTTGATATACATCTGGCGCCCATGCGTGAAACGGAGCCGCTGCAATCTTAATACCGAATCCCGCAATCATAAACAGGAAGCCCACATAAGCAAGCGCTTTGAAATCCTGCATCGCCCGCGGTAAAGCATCCCCAATTACACCCAAATCGACTGATCCGGTTATGCCGTAAATGTACGACATGCCGAACAACACCATCGCCGAGGAAATCCCGCCCGTAATGACATACTTGAATGCCGCTTCAGCAGACAAAGTTGATTTGCGTCTAATGCCAACCAATACATAACTTGTAATACTAAGAAGCTCTAATCCGATATACAACGTAACCAGGTTTCCTGATGAAGCCATCATCATCGCGCCCATAAGCGCGGGAAGCACCAAATAGAAATACTCTGATTTGTCTGTTATCTCCTCTTCATCCCGATCCGATCCAATTGCGAGCAGGATGATAAGCGCAGTACCAGTTAGAAATACAATTTTCRGCAGGCTGGCGAAATCATCAATGCGGTAGCTGTTGCTTAACAGATGGATAGAGTCAGCAGATGCTCCGCCCTGATTCATATCCAACATTCGGAGCACGACTAGCAGCAGTGATGCAAGAATGCCCGCTAACGTCAGCCACCCTGTGAATTTTCTGTTCACGCGCTTCGGCAAGAACAAATCCAATACAACAAGAAACAAAAACATGGCGGCCAGCATAAACTCAGGGGCAAGGTAGAGCATATCCGTCCATGTCAGTGGTATAAATGAAACGCCTTCGTACATGGTTTATCCCCCCGCCCTTGATGCAAGTAATTGTCCGAACAGCTTATCCATGCCATGCTGCACAGTATCCGTAAGGACGGAAGGAAAACAGCCGAGAAGCACAATGAATGCAAGCAGCACAATCATGGGAGCCGCCTCAATTAGCCTTGCGTCCTTAAATGCTCCAAACGCCTCACGCTGTGGACCAAATGTAATCTTAAGTACAGCGCGAAGCATATAGACAGCGGTCAAAATAATGCCAAGCGCCGCAGCCGCAGTCAACCAGCGATGCGACTCGAATAGGCCGAGCAGCGATAGAAACTCCCCAATAAAACCGGATAAGCCCGGCAAAYCGAGTGAAGCGAGCCCCGCAGTCAGCAGTACGCCGCTTATAAATGGCATAGAGCGCGCTAACCCACCCAGCTCTTGCAGCTCGGTCGTTCCCGTTCGTTCATAGATGCTGCCAACGATCAGAAATAACAAGGCAGATATAAGTCCGTGCGATACGAGCTGGTATACAGCTCCCTGCAAGCCAATCTCATTTATTGCTGCTATCCCTAGCAATACGATACCCATATGGCTGATGGAGGAATAAGCAAGCACTAGTTTAAACTCACGCTGCCTGAAGGCTAGCAGCGCTCCATACAATATATTTATGACGCCAAGCACAGCGAGCACTGTCGCAAATTGTCGCGCTTGATCAGGGAAGAGCATAATCCCAAATCGCAGTAATCCGTAAGCGCCCATTTTCAGTAATATCCCGGAGTGAATCATGACAATCGAGGTCGGAGCTTCCGTGTGCACCTTAAGCATCCAAGTATGGAATGGAAATATCGGAAGCTTGATGCCGAAAGCAACCAGCAGCATAATAAACAGCACCCATTGCATCGTATCCGTCAACTGGAATGGATTAATTGAACCAAGCTGCTCATTAGTCAGGTTAACCCAAGCGGATGCGTCCGCCATGTTGCGGAAGATGTCTGTATAGCTGCCGCTGTAAATAAAGCTAACTTGTTCGCCTACTTGATCCACGCGGAAGCCAGCTGTGTTCACGAGAATAACGAACGCAATCAGCATAATGGCTGAACCAATTCCGTTATAGATTAAAAACTGATTGGCTGCACGCTCGCGATTGAAGTAACCCCAAATTCCGATTAAGAAATACATCGCAACAAGCGTAATCTCGAAAAATACAAAAAATAAAAATAAGTCACGAGCTAGAAAAACGCCAAGCATTCCGAGCTCCAGCAGCAGAAACCATATGAAAAAAGATTTCCATCTTTTCTTGATATGAACTGCTGCAAGTGCAGCCATTGCTGATACGAGCGTTGCGAGAAGCAGAAGCGGAAGCGACAGGCCATCTATGCCGAGCTCATATTGAAACGTAAACTTAAATTCAGATACGCCCGATGGAACCTCTTTATTTAGCGGCACTTCCACCCAGCTATATTGCTCGTCATATGCCGCCCCGCCCTGCTGCTTATTATAATCAGCATAAAGCCACAAAGAGAGCAGCAAAGGAACTAATGTGGTTATGACAACCGTTGTTTTCATCCAGCTGCTGCGCTGCTTCGGAAGCAGCAGCAGAACGATGATACCAAGCAGCGGTGCCAGTAATATAAGTGATAATATCGGAATGTCACTCAGGATGCTCATGGCAGGAACCTCCTTCCAACGATAGCAGCCACAAGAATGACGAACCCGATAACAGCTGCCAAACCGTAGGTTTGTACTTGACCGTTCTGCAGACGAGCAGCCACTCTTCCAGCCGAGGTAACAGCCGTGCCTGTCAACCGCACAATTCCGCCTATGACATAAGAATCAAACGCCATAAGCGTAGAGCCAATCAGCTTCAGCGGCTTCACTATGATAACGGCATAAAGCTCATCGATGTAATAACTATTTTCCAGCAGCTTGACTAGCTTAGGCATTTTTTCTTGCAGTACATCTTTGTTTACACTGTTTTTTCCATAGATGAGCCAGCCAATATAGATACCTAGAAGGCCAACCGCAATGGATGCAACAATGGCGATGCCACTTTTATGCAAGGACTCTCCCCCATCAGTGATCCATGAGCCAAATGCGCCGTTCCATGGCGTCTCAATAAACCCAACAACAATGGCGAGAGCAGCCAGCACGATCATCGGCAGCGTCATCGAAACTGGTGATTCTTTCGCATGAGAAGAGGCCTCGTTTGATTTTCCCATAAATACAAGGAAGAACAACCGAGACATATAAAGCGCCGTACAGAAAGCGGCTGCCAAACCTACAATAAATAATAGTGGATTCGTCTCCCAAGCAACCGTCAAAATTAAATCCTTCGACCAAAAGCCGGATAATGGCGGAATGCCAACAAGCGCTAAAGCGCCAATTGCGAACGTCCATGTCGTCACTTTCATTTTCGAGGCAAGTCCGCCCATCTCATGAATGTTCTGTGTATGTACCGCATGAATGATGCTGCCAGCACCAAGGAAGAGCAGCGCTTTGAAGAAAGCGTGCGTGAACAGGTGGAAGATGCCGCCTGTTAAGGAACCCAGACCAAGCGCCATCATCATATAACCCAATTGGCTGACCGTGGAATAGGCTAATATCCGTTTAATATCCTTTTGTACGAGCGCAATCGTCGCAGCGAATATAGTTGTAAAACCGCCTACATATGCGATGGTCTCCATAGCAGCTGCAGAATCTTGAAAAATATCATACGTTCGTGCAATAAGGAATACGCCTGCCGCAACCATAGTAGCAGCATGAATCAGTGCACTGATCGGTGTCGGGCCCTCCATTGCATCAGGAAGCCACACATGAAGCGGAAACTGGCCTGATTTGCCGATCGCACCTACAAAAATAAGCAAAGCAATCAACGTCGTAATCCCGTTCGTAATCGCACCCGATTGCCCATCAAATACGCTTTGAATCGTAGTGAAATCAAGGGCATGATCCGGCATATACCAGAAAAGGAGCATAATAGCGATCAGCAAGCCAACATCGCCGATTCTTGTCACAATAAATGCCTTCTTGGCCGCCGCTCGCGCTTTGGGCAGTGTAAACCAGAAGCCAATGAGCAAGAACGAGCATACGCCAACTAGTTCCCAGAAAATATAAAGCGATAATAAATTATCGGATAATACAAGTCCCAGCATAGAGAATGTGAACAAGGC
>NZ_JBFTSN010000010.1:0-55749 GCF_056400045.1 Paenibacillus sp. 01L418 | reverse complement strand
CTTCGTCATAGGCAAGGTGCTTGATCTAGCCGCGCCGAATATTGGCGACTCCAGCTCGTTCAGCTTTGATTTGAAAATACCCGTTCATGCTAGCGGCGTCTATGTTCTGTTCGGACTGGCAGGCTCGGTAGGCAGGGAAGATAAAGAATTAACGATGGCCGCTGAAATTACTTTCGGAGCTGGCTTCCAGTCGTTTGGTTTCGACGCCAATTTCCGTGCGGGCTTCTTCCTAGAGAGTATAGGAACGGATTCAGCCGGTGTCATGAATTTAACCTCGTACGGTATGTACAGGCAAATAAGAAACATTTCCGATAGTGCAGCGGATTATCTCTGGGGTATGGGAGGTAAGTCCGGTATGGCCGAGGTCGAAGAAGCAGAAATATGGGCAGCTATGATCGAGGAAAAGGAGCTGCAAAAAGCAGGCAATCATGTTGATATTGGCTTGACCTTTAAGGGAGAGGCTGAAGCGAATGCCGGGGTAGCCGAGATGGGAGCAGCCCTTGGCTATAAGTTCTTAGGCCGCTTTGACAAAGAAGCTCTTGAGAAACAATCGCCTAACGGATTTGGCGGGGCAACGGATCTAACGAAGCTGAAGGAAAAGGCAGCAACCCTCCGCAGAGGTATGAATGTGCATGTTATGGAAGCCTCTGCCGAAGCGAAGGTGAAGCTGGGCGGCAATGACATCGCCTTTGGACTCGAAGCTGCAGGTTCCGTCATCAATAATAATTTGAGATCGCTCGAAATTACAGCTAGCGGCTCTATTCCATTCCAATTCGGTGAAGATGCGGGCGAATGGGTGAAGATTGCATCTAAAGTAGCGACACCGGTAGCTGGTTCGGCCAAAAATCTCGTTGGCCTCATTACTAGCAAAGTGAAAAAGGATAAGGACATGGTGGCGAAGGGTGCAGGATCAGCTCTGGATACTGGGACGGATCTGTTATTTGTAGTTCCGCAGTTTGAAGCAGCCGGCAAAAGCCTTGCCTCAAAAATCCAAGGCGACGAAACCGTCAATGATACGATTCGCGGTTGGCTAACAGGGGATTCAAGTGCTAGCGCGATTGAACAAGGCAACAAAATAGCGCTCGCAAGCTCACTTGATCTGAGTATCGGGTTTAGCAAAAAGTGGGATAAAGATAATAAGTCCAAAGGCTGGGAAATTGCATTGGAAGTTACGCAAACGAAGTCATTCGAAGTGGAAGCGGGCATCGTGAATGTAGCGGTAGAGAAGTCCAAGCGGCTTGGAAAGCTGCAATATGAGCAGGATGCGAGTGGATCGGGATCCATTTCAGGAGAATTGGCAGGGCACGAAATAGGTTAACATTTGCTAGGAGTGATCGTAGTCATGTCCAAACAACATAAGTATACGGGAGATACAAGCATTACTACAGAGCTGCCGATAAATTTCCATACGCTGACGGGAGAATTAGTGCCTGCTGTCTTGCGAAAAATTAATTTTCAAAGCTTCGAGGAGTCGCTTTCTTGTCAGATGATGATCGAGGTTAGCGGCCAAACTTATCAAGATATTATGGAGAACGAGTGGTTTAACTTATTCGCCAGCATGAGGACAGGCAGCAGCGCGGTTATGGATGAGAATCAACCTGTAGAAGTTCAAGTCGCGCTAAGGCCAAGCTTGACGAAGCTGGCTGCACAGCATGGATTCGATGCAGAAGCTATATTTGACAGTGTGCGCTCAAGTACGGAGCCAACGAGCAAGCTGCTGAGCTTAAATCATACCGAGTGCTGGCTCGCGCTGGAATTAAAGCAAAGCGTTGTTTTGCCTGAAGCATTGAAGGATGAAGGCGTCTTAAAGATGGGATTCAGGACGGCGTGGGCTGCAGAAATGGATCAAGGAAATTCAGTACCCGAAGAGCCTTCTATTGCAAATGGGGCTTTGAATGAGCATATCAAATCATTTCTAACGGACAATGAACTGAAATATGAGGTGATAGACGATCAACTGTACAAGCTTATATTTACTAGTAGAGGCGAAAGCTGGGTTGGTCTCATTCGGATCGAGGAGGTTCAAGATTATTGCGCGGTTTATTCCGTCTATCCGGAGCTCGTCCCTGAGCATCAGCGCCAGGAGCTTGYCTTGTTATTATTGAACGAGAACATGGACCTGCTAAGCGGCAGCTTCGAGCTGGATGATGAGGATGGCGAGCTAAGATTCCGATCCTCCTATTATGCCGGGAAAACGTATGATTCTGAGGTGTTCAGTCGAATACTGGGCAACCATCTTGAAGCGGTAGAGTCTTATTTCTCTGAAATTCGTGAAGTGCTTAAACGCTAATATCATCGATAACAAAAGGGCTGTTTGCAGGAAGGGTGTACCCTTCTCGTGCAAACAGCCTTTTTTGTGTTTATTTTGAATGCTGTTCGCGGTACTGTGCAGGTGAAATGCCATACGTTTTTTTGAAGAGCGTGAAGAAATAGGTTGTGTTCAGCACGCCGACACTCTCGCTGATGACCGCAATGGAATCATTTGTTGTCGTAAGAAGCCGCGTAGCTTCCTCCAGCCGAATCTTCTTTAAATAATCATTAAACGACAGCTGCGTATGGGTGCGGAACAGYTTGCCGAGGTAGCCGGGAGATAACTGTACGGTCTCTGCTATCGTTTCAATGCCCAAATCAGACTCATGATAATGCTTTTGCAAATAAGCGCAAACCGATTCAATCAATGTATCTGTTTTGGTCGTTTGCTTCTTGTCCATCATGAGGCCGATAAGGGTACAGAAATGACGAAGCAGCGAGTGAACTTCTTGAAGCGTTTCCTGCTTCTGCAATTGGTTAACCGTATCGTAATATTCTTTGGAATATTCCTGCATAATGGGCAACGCGCCGTCAAAATCACGCAAAAGGGCGTTCAAAAGCTGATTTGCGCTAGAGATGGCTTGATAGTAGCTCATCTCGCTCAGCTGCTTCATAAATTGATCAAGTGCTTGATTGACCTTGTCATTGTGGTTTAAACGAAGCTCCTCGCATAGCTTCTTCTCAGCTGCTGCAGGGTACACACTTGCTTGCTGCATGACCTTAACAACCATAGCTTCATGAATAATAGCCTGATGTCCGTAGAAGAAACGATACTTGGCGTATTCCTGTGCCGATTCGAAGGAACGATCAATTTCATATTTGTCATTAACCGTTTCGCCTAGGCTGAACGTAACCGTAAATTTGAAATAGTTATAGATGACTTCTTGAATTTCGCCAAGGGTTAATAAGATATGCTCGGGCACGGATGGCGAATCCAGAAACAACAAAATAGCTAGTGTTTGCTCATCTACGACGATCGTTTCGTTTTTCGCATGTTTCTGAAGCAGCTCATTCGTAATATTACTGACAGAGAAGCGGAAAAGTCCCTGTTTCGTCTGATTGTTATGCTGCGCAAAATCCGTAAATCGATCGATTTGCGCGACGATAATGACATAATTCGAGCTGGTAAAATGCTCATTAATCGCGGATTGGATCATATGTGTCGCCGATAAGTCATGCAGCGTTCCATGCAATAAATGTTGAAGATAGGTTTTCTTTAGCACCGGCAAAGACTGCTTCTGCTCCAGTTCAACCATATTGGCTTGATCAATGACGTTGGAGAAGGCCTCTGAGAGCAGTGCAAATTCATTTTGATTTTGCTCAGTGAGCGGTTTTTTGTTGCCCGTGACTTCATGCACTTTCTTAATTAGACGGCCAAGCGGATTATAGAGCTTATTTGTGGCAAAGAAAGCCGTTAATGCACCAAGCGCAATAATGACCATAGCAATCAAGCCGGTAAAGGTTCGCAATACGGAAATATCCGAAATAAGCAGTCGGTAAGGCTTAACACTGACAAAATACCAATTAAGCTGGTTTGATTTCACAAAGGTGACCAGCTGTTTCGATCCGTTCACTTTAGCCTTGAAATGTCCGGCATTCATGGACGAATTCAGAATGCGTTCGATATGAGGCATCGATGCGAAGMTTTGCATGAATTGGTTCGCATCGGTATGGGATAATACAAGCCCGTCCGCATTCATGACAAATACATCATCGTTAGCACTGCTAATCGCTTTGATCGTATTCAAAATATACTGTTCATCCACATGGATGGTGATAGCTCCTTTGTATGCAGAGGTAAGCGCATAGTTTGGACGCAAAATCGCAGTGAGCACATGTTCCGGCTTGCTTGTGCTTGGAGCGTTTGGCATACGCAGCTGGTTTGCGAACAGCTCCATATACTGCAAGTGATTGATATCCGTAATTCGCTCCTTCTCCAAATCATTTAACACATAGGTTGTCCCCGCCGTGTTCAGATACCGCTTCGTATGATCGTTATAAATGCCAATGTATTTAATGAACGGATAAGTGGACTGGATATCCAGAAGAATATCCATCGCGTCACGATCCTGTACATAATCATGTTCTTTATTCATCAGTACGGTGATGATTCGATTATTGCTTAACAAATGGTTTCCTATCGTTTCAATTTGCTCATGAACGATGCTGGAGGTATAGCTCGTTTGCTGCAGCATGGAAATGACGTTTTTGCTAATCGTCTCTTCCGTTTTGGAAGCAAAGAAAAAGTATAAGGTGCTGCTGACAGCTAGAACAGCGAGTGCGACGAGTAGGATGTAATAAATCAACATCTTGCGGTAAACGGAATAATTAAATAATTGCTTCCATTTCATCGGGCCTGTCTCCTTACTCCGTTAATAAATGAATCGCTTACATCTTTTATTTAGAAAACTTTAAAATACATCCTTCTTTAATGCAACGTTCTTTCGCTGTATTTGCAAAAATTGAAGGTTTAACTGATTTTTATAGTCCCAAAAAGCCTTGATTTTAAAGGGTTTATCAAGATTTTAACTATTCAGCGACACTTGCCGCGGCGCATACTGAAATCACCGAAAACAAACAAATCATCATGAAGGGAGATGCTGCTGTGAGCAAGGCTAAAGGTCAACGGCAAAAGCGATACACTTTTTTTACCGACATTAAGCGGAACAAGGTTTCATATTTGCTCGTCTTGCCGGCGATGCTTTACACATTCGTATACGGTTATATGACGCTGCCTTATATGGTTATCGCTTTTCAAAAGTTTAATTATACAAAGGGCATCTTCGAGAGCGATTGGGTAGGATGGAAAAACTTCGAGTTTTTCTTCAACTCAACGGCTGCTGCGATGGTCACTTGGAACACGATTAAGCTGAACTTTTTATCTATTTTATTTGGGACGATTGTCGCGCTGGCATTCTCTATTCTACTGAATGAAATTCGCTCACGCGTATTTAAGCGAGTATCGCAGTCGACGCTGTTGTTCCCGCATTTCTTATCGTGGATTATCGTCAGCTACATCGTCTACAGCTTGTTTGCAACCGAGCATGGCCTTATCAACAACATGCTGGAGACGTTTGGTTTTGATCCGCACAATTGGTATTCCGATCCTAAGCCATGGACATGGATTTTGGTCGGGCTCAGCATCTGGAAAGAGACAGGCATGTCCGCGGTCATCTATTTAGCAGCGATTACTGCAATTGATGACTCCTTGTATGAGGCTGCAAAAATCGACGGAGCCAATCGCTGGCAGCAAATTAAATCCATTACGATTCCAATGTTGATGCCGACGGTATCAATTCTAACGCTGCTTGCGATCGGCAAAATCTTTTACTCCGATTTCGGAATGATCTACGCCATTATCGGCGACAATGGGATGCTTTATTCGACAACGGATGTTATCGATACGTATACGTTCCGAACGCTTCGTACATCGGGCAATCCTGCGATCGCCATGGCTATTGGATTGTATCAATCCGTCGTTGGATTTGTGCTTGTTCTATCTGCCAACTGGATTGTGAAGAAATTCAATAAAGATAGCGCGATGTTCTAAGGAAAGGAGGGAATGTGCTTGAAAAAAATAGATGTATTTCAAATCGTTAATACGATTTTTGTATTGTTGTTCGCACTGCTTTGTACGCTTCCCATCCTGCTCGTTCTCATCGTGTCTTTCTCGGATGAGGAGTCTATCCTAAGAAAAGGCTACAGCTTTATACCGGATCACTTTTCACTAGAAGCCTACAAATCGGTATTCGGCAGTAATGATCAGCTGCTACAAAGCTATGGGGTTTCCATCGGCGTAACGGTTATTGGTACTTTAGCGGCAGTCGTCATCACAGGAATGGCCGGTTATATGCTTGCCAATCGACAGGTTCGTTACCGCAATCCAATTGCGTTGTTTTTCTTCATCACGATGCTCTTTAACGCAGGCCTTGTGCCTTGGTACATGATGAATGACCTTTTAGGATTCAAAAACAATCTGCTTGCCCTTATCGTACCGACGCTAATATTCAGTCCCTTTAATTTGTTTCTCGTTCGCAATTTCATGCAGGAGCTGCCTGAAGCTCTACTAGAGAGCGCAAGAATTGACGGAGCTAGCGATGCTTATATCGCGTTTCGCATCGTATTTCCATTATCGTTGCCCGTTCTCGCTACGGTAGCACTATTTTACGGATTAGGTTATTGGAACAATTGGTTCAACGCGATCATGCTGGTCGACAAAGAAAGCTTGTACCCTTTGCAATATTTATTGTATAAGCTGCAATCCGAGATCAATATGGTGAACCAGATGCAGGGCTTGGTCACTTCCAACATAACGATTCCAACCGAGTCATTCAAAATGGCGGTAGCTATCATAACCATTGGTCCTATCGTACTGCTTTACCCGTTCCTGCAGCGCTTTATTATCAAGGGTCTTATCGTTGGAGCAGTCAAAGGATAGATATGTCGCCTTAGGGCCATATATAATTAAAGATTCAGAGAGGGGTTAATCAAGATGAACAACAGGAAGATGCGCTTTATTCCGGCAAGCTTGGTTATTGTTATGATGCTCGTTCTTATGATGGCTTGCAGTAATGCGGGAGACAAAGCGGGTTCAAACGGCAACGCCAGTGGAAACGAAGGGGATAATGCTGAAGTATTACCGCTGAAATACGTGATTCCGGGTACWGCCAAACCTCATACCGATGATGTTGTCCAAAAAGTAAATGAAAAGCTGAAGGCTGACGGTGTTAACGTTAAGCTAGAAATAAATTTTATCCCTTGGGATGCTTGGGATCAGAAAACCAACCTAATGCTGAGCACAGGTGACGAGTTTGACATGCTGCATGTTATGGAGAACAGCTCCGTGCCTACTGGCTCCTATGTTGGGCGAGGCGCGCTTCAGCCGCTGGATGAGCTCATTGACAAGTATGGTCCAGAGCTGAAAAAAATCATTCCTGACTACGCATGGGATGCCGCAAAGATCGATGGTAAAATCTATTCCGTTCCGGCTGTATGGCGCTATGAGACCTCAGGCAGCGGTGAGATGGGCACGCTTGGCTTCCGCCAAGATTTGCTCGATAAAGTAGGTATGCCTTTCCCAAAAACGTCGGACGAGCTTATCGCAACGGCTGAGAAGATGCAACAAGCTTCCGACAAGAAATTATATATTCAAACGGAAACGGATGTTACGCCTGTATTTTTACACCGTACGTACGATTCATGGCCGTTTTTTGTAGATTACCGCGAACAAATCATTAAGGTCGATCAAGCGGGCAATATTAGCTCGTGGCTCGAGAGTGAAGAATTCAAAAAGGATGCAGAGTTTTTCCGCCAGCTGTATGAGAAAAAGCTGATTAACCCTGATATTTTGACGTATAAGAAGGAAGAGCGCGACAAAGCCATGACACTGGGCGATTTTATTTACAGCACGAACGGCGCTTTGTACTCTTCGATCGCAATTGCAAGAAATAATCCAGAAGCAAAAGTAGGCGAGGGTTATTTGGCAGAAGAGAAACCGCTGCTTCAATACTTGGCGTTCGGAAATACAAATGCAGTTCCAATTACATCGAAGCACCCAGAAGCAGCTATTATGTTCTTGAACTGGCTGTACAGCAATAAGGATAATCACAACCTATTCCTATATGGGGAAGAAGGCACGCACTACAAAGCGGTAGGCGAGCGTACGGCAGAATTTATTCGTGACGCGAATGATGAATCGTATTATTTTGATTCGTGGATGATCGGCAACATTAACTACATGTTGTTTGATGTGAAGACGCCGGAAGATTATTTGAAAATGCAAACGACAGAGCCTTCGAATCCAGTTGAATTCTCACCTGTTCTTGGTTTCCGCCTCAATACGGAGCCGATTGCTGTTGAATATGCGAATGTGCTATCCGAAGTGAAATCGAAGATCATTCCAATTAAAATGGGCGTGGTATCCTACGATAAATACTTCCCGGCAGCTCTTCAAAGCTTAAAGGCTGCTGGTCTTGATAAGGTCGTCGCTGAATATCAGAAGCAATTTAAAGAATGGCAGGCATTGCAGAAGTAAGGTTAGCTGATGGGTAAAACAAAAAGAAGGAGGGCAGCTGCCCTCCTTCTTTTTGTTTGTGTATATTAGTAAGCTAGTGCGAACAAACCGTGAATATGCGACAGGTAACGAACGTTACTTGCTTCCTTCATTAGGGAAGCAGGCAAGCCCTTAAGCTGTGTCGCGTTGCCGCCGATTGTGCCCACGCCATCTTTACGGCCAAGGCTGCCCAGTGTTCCGGAGAATACAGGTACAAACTTATCCATAACGCCGCCTTTGATTTGAACCGCTAGGTTGTAGCCTACCGTTTCGCCCATTTGCCAAGCAAGCTGAGCTGTTGGAGGGTAAGGACGTTCGCTGCCTTCTGGGAATACAACTGCGCAGTCGCCAGCAAGGAATACATCAGCGTGTGAAGTCGATTGAAGCGTTGGTGTAACAAGTGAACGACCACGGTCTTCTGCAAGACCGCTGCTGCCGACAACTGGATTACCTTTAACGCCGCCAGTCCAAATGATTGTGCTGGATTCAATCGTACGACCGTCTTTAAGCGATACGGAGCTTTTTGTCGCTTCTGTAATCGCTACGCTAGTGATGAAGTTAACGCCACGTTTCTCAAGGCTTGTTACAGCGCGATCGATCAATACTTTCGGGAAGATTGGCAGAACGGCAGGGCCGGCTTCTACGCAATACAGCGAAATATCATTGAAGTCGATGCCTTTGCTGCGGCAAACCTCAGGAAGTCTGTCAGCGAATTCGCCAACAAGCTCAACGCCAGTCAAGCCGCCGCCGCCAACAACGATTGTTGCGTCAGCTTTGTTGCCTGATTTTTTGTAAGCGTCAAGACGATCTTCAACATGCTTGCGGATTTTGTTAGCATCAGCAACGGATTTAAGAACAAGGCTGTTCTCTTCCAATCCTGGAATGCCGAAGTAGTTCGTTTCACTTCCAAGTGCTACAACAAGAGTGTCGTACTTTTGCACTTGTCCGCTTTCAAGAACCACTTGCTTCTCGTTAGGTTTAATTTCTTTAACCGAGTCAACGATGATGTTAACTTGTTTGTCGCCTAGAAGCTTGCTAAGCGGTAGAGCAACTGCTTGCTCAGCAATTGTGTCTCCAGCAAGTCTGTGCAGCTCAGTAATGATTTGGTGAGTTGGAAAACGGTTTACGATTGTGATGCTAGCTTCTGCTGCAGTCAAGTGTTGTCGTGCTGTTAGAGCAGTAAGAAGACCGCCATAACCGCCACCAAGAATTAGTATTTGCTTCGACATGTTCATCCTCCGTTCGTTCTATACGTATTCGGTGTATTATACTTTATCGTTTTTGCGTTCAGACAAAACACTAAGGAAAGCTTGCGCGAAACGAAGCGTTTTTTGAACTTCCGGATCTTTAAGCATTTTCAACATAGCGAATAGGCCAACAGAAGAGTTAGCCGCTTCTTGCGAGCGCTCGCCAGCTTCAATAGCTGCTGTTGCGATACCTTTTGCTTTCTCTTGAACCGGTTTAACGAATTCACCGATACCTTGAGCGAAATCGTTGATCAACACTTTGTCTGTAGCGATGTTTTGTGCAAAATCATAAGCTTTGGTCATTAGAGTAACCATTTCAGCTAATTTCGGCAGGCTGTCCACGAGTACAGTTAGAGACTCTTGAACCTCCGGCTTCATCAATTGATCAAGTACATCCAACGTTTGTTTTTCTTCGACGAGGCTAGCTGCAACCTCTTGTCCAGCAGATGGTTGTGACATAATAGAATGTCCTCCTTTACGTAAATTTGAAAGTAAGTTGTAGTCTCAATTGTGTCAGCCGCTAAAGTTAAAAATGCATCCTGAAAGTTTGTTACACTTTTCACATAGTTAATCGAAAAATGTTTATGTGTACGTAACAGTCTTATTTCTGCATGAGGCAGAAGGATGTGAATGCGCGTATGACGTAATCGGATTAAACCCTTTGTTTCTATTCTACATCGTTTTCACCAAAAGTTAAAAAGAAATTTATTGCTTTCGGTAAAAAGATTTGGAATATTGCTGACATGAAGCGCAATTCAGTTATGATAATAAAAAACAATGATTAAAAACATACATAAAGGAGTTCTAATATGCAGCCCTATACGCAAAGAGTTGTATCCATCATTAAGGCGATTCCGGAAGGCACCGTAATGACGTATGGTCAAGTCGCAGAACTGGCTGGCAATCGCAGGGGGGCAAGGCAGGTTGTCCGAGTTCTGCATTCGATGAGCGGCATTTATAATCTTCCCTGGCACAGAGTTGTTAATGCAAAAGGGGAGATATCGATTCAAGAGGAGGAAGCTCGTTACATGCAGATCTTTTATTTAAAAGAGGAAGGTGTTGCAGCGAGCGAGGACGGGCGAATTGATTTGGAAAAATACCGCTACAATCCGGAAAGAGAAGAAGAAAGATGACCTTGCCCGGATGAAAATTATGCTTCTTCGCGGTTAAGCGGCTGCGATTAACTTTTTCTAATGAGGCCCCATTTGAAACCCCGTATCCGAACCTTTATTATGGTATAGACCATTCGGAAGGGAGAGAAAGAACATGACAACAGAAATTACACCGGGAAACGTTAGAAACTTCACAGTTTCCACCGAAATCTTTTATAACCAAAGCTTGGATATTTATTCGCAAATGATTTATATCGTACTCAGCTCAAGCACGGCGGATTCCGCATCGCTCACCTTAGACGAGGTTGCCAAAAAAGGCCGTATGACGACAAAACTTGCAATAAAAGCGATGCAAGCCTTAGTTGACGAGCAGCTAATCCCACATAAATTGTTCCGTAAAATGATCGGTGAATTCCAGGATGATCGCTTATCTTGGGCAGCCAAAGGGCTGCTCACGTATTGCAAGGAGCATAAAAACATTACATTGCCTGAGCTCTTAGCACTATCAGATCAATCTGGCGAGGATGAGGTCAGCATTCGGAAGGCATTAATGGAGCTGGAGAGAAACGGTTATTTAGAGGAATTTACGGAATTGAACAAATTGATGCACGGATAGTCGAAAGAATATGCAAAAAAGCCATCAACGTCCTCAGCAAACGGAAGCAGCGTTGTTGGGCACATATAAGCAAAGTAGAAGCAAATGAAATATTTCCTTCTATTTTGAAAGAAGCAGGACCTGCACAGCTGTTGCGCTGTATAGGTCCTGCTTCTTTTTTTGTTTATTGGCGGTCAATTGTACAGCACTATTCTTTCGTTAATTTCTCTAGAATAGCATCACCTTTTGTTCCAACCATTACATACGCGAAGCGGGCATTTTGCTCCGTTTCCAGCCCAGTGCCTTCGGGTACAAAATAAGATTCTATGCCGTACTGGATGGTTCTCCAGCCGCTAGTGGAACCGTTAATAATGATTTCTTTGTCAGCTAAAGGCTCACCTTTTTTATATAAACGATCCAAGTTGTATACGCCGCCCGCACCTTGTTGAAGCACGACCTTAATTCGGCTGTTGCTTGGACGCCTTTCCAGTTCCTGAGCGATGTGATCTGGTGGTGCCGAAATATTGTATTGGAGCGCTACATAATCGCCTTGCAAAATGGATCGTGGATCAAGCGGCACGATGGCCAGCTTAATCGGAGTGCCGCTCGAGAGCAATATTTCGCTTACTGCGGCATGGTAACCGACATAACCGAGCTGCAGCACTACAACGATAGCAATGAGAGCGGGGCTTCTACGCAGCAATCGGCTGAATGAGTCCGCTTGTTCAGACACTGCTGCGCGTGTTCTGTAGGCGTAAATATAAGTAGCTGCTATGATAATCACGCCAAGCAGAGCGAGTGTAATCGACTTGTGCAATAACGTCCAGAACAAGTCGTAATATTTGAACGCAAGGAAAATGAACCAGAATACGAAGCTTATGGCTGCTTCAAGGGCTTGGCTGCGCCTAACAAATAGAAAGGCTGCGATCGTAACTACAATGAAATTCAATATATTAAATAGCTCATATGAGTAAGGGAAAATGTTATCCATAAAGGTTAGCCAAAATAGAAGGAGCAGAGTAAAGAACCAACCGCATTCTCTTACATGAATCTTGAAGGGGCCTTCCCTAAGAAGATGGTGACTAGCATAAATGACTGCATTGAGCGACGTCACAATGAACACGATGAAGGAAGCCGCATTATGAACAGATCCAAATAACTGAAACAGAAGAATAGCGATATTGATATTCAGTAAGGTATAAATAAAGAAATGCGGTACCCTTCCTTGCCATTTGAACCATCCGACAAGCAGTACCGCTATGAAAAAAATAGACAAGGCTGAAGTATCAATCCAAGCGGTAGAGATAAGTCCAGCTATATATCCAATCGTAAGCACGGTGTAGCGTACAGCCGTATTTAAGCGAGTCAGCAGCAGTGTTGGAATAATAAACAGCAGTGACACTACAAATAAAATATTTTCGGGCGGGATTTCACCAGCGGCTAATAGTACTAAGCCTACTAAGGAGATACTGCCAATCAAAACACCGATTACGGTAACGATTGTGAATGCGATTTTGCCAACAAGAGTGCTCTTATGTTCTTCTGATGGATGGGATGCTTGGTCATCTCGTTCATTAGAGCTTGACTGATGCTTGCCGAGCTTGTTTAAGTAACGGAAGAAAAAGACGTTGGCTGTGAGTAATAAAGCGACAAAGAGGAGTCCGAATATAAAAAACAAGGTGGAATAATGCTCGGACATCAGCTCGAAATATTTAAATACAGCGAAAGCGGAAGCAGCCAGCGCGTTAAGGGTAAGCATGATTTTATCCAGGCGAACTTGGGTGAAATAATAGAATCCGAACGCGATTGCCGCAGCGCTTGCGACGTTCATCCATGCGCCATAATGTTCGTATAGATCGGAACTTGTCAAGACGAGCAAAGAAATATGAAAGGCAATAAAGCTAATATATTTAAGCGGCGCTGATGTGAGACGTTTGGATTCTATTAATGCGAATAGAATAAGATTGATAAGCGCAAATAACCAGCCAATCAGCAAAATTTCTTGGTCGCTATGGACGATAGAATACGCGCTTGGGAAAAAGTATTGCCACAGGGTTAGATGAACGAGTATATAGGCAAGGATATAAAAAGGATTAAAGCGGGTAATGAACGCAAGCAGCAGAGCAGGAATGGACCAAACGAGAAACAGCTCATAGGTGTCCGCATGTGAATTATATATTTGATTTAGAAGGGCAACCGCCACGCCAAACGCGACACAGCCGCCGACTAGAAAAGTAACAGACAAAAAATAGTGATGGCCAAGCATTATTTTCATTTTGGAAAAAACGAAAGCTGCGCCATAGAATAACACCATGATGCCGGCAGACGCGAGAATTTTATCGGCGCGGACCAGGCCGCCCCAGTTCGCCGCGAAGAAATAGATGATGGAAGCAAGCAGAAGTGAAACGCCCATTAGAAATCCAACACGTGCAACATTTAATCGAAGCATAGCACTCACAAGCCTTTCTAGTTGATCTGGCTTTTATTATAATGACCCAATCTAAAGTGAACTAGTACTCACTTTTTGTAGTACTGCCTAGCTTAGAGCGAAGCAAGCTCTTATACGATATAACCCGATTTAGCGGTTGATCTAACAAATAAATTTTGAAAGCTGGGCTGTACAAAGGTTTATGAATCAAATGGGTCGTTATTATGCTATTCTTAAGGTTACGAAAGATTTAACTACTAAAGTGCGGAAGAGGTCTATAGATGAGTGAAATAAAGTTTTCGGATTATGCGTTAAGTCAAGAAATCGTTCGAGCGTTGGAGAGCTTGTCCTACGAAACGCCAACGGAGGTGCAGCGCGAGGTTATTCCGGTTGCGCTTGAGCAAAAGGATTTGGTCGTTAAATCACAAACGGGCAGCGGCAAGACGGCAGCCTACGGGATACCATTATGCGAGCTGGTTGATTGGAACGAAAACAAGCCTCAGGTGCTTGTGCTGACACCAACGAGGGAGCTGGCACTGCAAGTCAACGAGGACATTACAAATATCGGCCGTTTCAAGCGGATCAAATCGATGGCTGTCTACGGTAAAGCGCCTTTCCATATCCAAAGAGCGGAGCTTAAGCAAAGAACGCATATGGTCGTAGGGACGCCTGGACGCGTACATGATCATATTGAGCGTGGAACACTCCCCATCGAACGAATCAAATATCTAGTCATCGACGAAGCGGACGAAATGCTGAACATGGGCTTTATCGAGCAGGTACAAGCTATTATACAGCAGCTGCCTACGGATCGAGTGACGATGCTGTTCTCTGCAACGTTCCCTGAGGATGTAGCTAAGCTAGCGCATAGATATATGAACACTCCTGTACAAGTAGAGATCAAGGCAGAGGGGCTTACGACTGCTACGATTGAGCACTCGGTTATTGAGGTGAAGGAAGCAGATAAGTTTAAGCTGCTCCAAGACGTGATGATCGTCGAAAATCCGGACAGCTGTATTATTTTTTGCCGGACACAGGAGAATGTAGATCAAGTGTTCAGACAAATGGCGGAGCTCGAATATCCGTGCGACCGCATCCATGGCGGCATGGAGCAGGATGAGCGTTTTGAAGTAATGAATGCGTTCCGCAGAGGGCAATTCCGTTATTTGGTTGCAACAGATGTAGCAGCGCGAGGCATTGATATTACGAATATTACGCATGTCATCAACTTCGATATTCCGCTGGAGAAGGAAAGTTATGTTCATCGTACGGGCAGAACGGGACGGGCTGGCAAAACGGGTAAAGCGATCACCTTCGCAGCATCTAAGGATGCAAGGCGCCTAGCTGAAATAGAAGGCTACATCGGATTTAGCATTAACAAAGCGAAGGCGCCATCAGAAGAAGCGGTTGACCTTCGCAGAGAAGATTTTGAACAGAAGCTCAATATCGGTCCCGTTCTCAAAAAAGACAAGCGCGAGCAGCTGAACAAACAGATTATGAAGCTTAACTTTAACGGCGGCAAGAAAAAGAAGCTTAGAGCGGTCGATTTTGTTGGAACCATTGCCAAAATAGAAGGCGTGTCCGCGGAAGATATCGGTATTATTACGATTTTGGATAATGTTACCGATGTTGAAATTTTGAATGGCAAAGGCTCGCTAGTGCTGGAGGTTATGCGAAATACGACAGTGAAGGGCAAGCAGCTGAAGGTTCGCAGAGGGAATAAGTCTTAACTAACAGAGCGGATTCACACTAGGGAAATAAAGCGGAATCCTCCATGAAACAAGATAGGGAGATCATCGTGGAAAGCTTCATCTATCAGAATGTTTTGATGGTCGTGGCAGCTATCGTGCTGATTGCTTTGCTGTCCATCGTGTATGTAAGCTGGCGGAACGGCATTTCGCCTATGCCTTCCTCAGCGCCGTTGCGGCGGGTTGTAGTTGATGAGATCAGACGGCTGCAAAGCCGCGGCGTTATGGTGGAGGCGGGCTCTGGCTGGGGTACGCTCGCGCTTCAAGCGGGGAGAACCAGCAGAAACCTGCGGATCATTGGAATCGAAAATTCAGTTATCCCCATGTGGATATCTTTTATGGCTGCGAAACTCGAAAATCGGACGAATGTATCGTTCAAAAAGGGCGACTTGTACACATATTCGTACCGGGATGTGGATATGGTTGTGTGTTACCTCTATCCGAGTGCGATGCGGCGTTTAAGCCCCATTTTTCACGAGCAATTAAAGCCGGGTGCACATGTTATAAGCGTATGTTTTGCGCTGCCGAACTGGGAGCCTGAGCGTACTCTTATTTGCCGCGATATGTATCGGACGAAGGTTTATGTATACAAGGTAAAGTAAACATCATAGAAGGAGGAGCAAATGATGGAGATGGAATTGAAGGAGCAATTTGGCGGCATCGATATTTATTTATTTGATCAGCTGCTGAAGGGATCACTGACTAAGGATATGAGTATTCTTGATGCAGGCTGTGGCTCAGGGAGAAACCTGACGTATTTGCTCCGCAGCGGCTATGATGTATTTGCAATCGATCGATCAGAGACGGCTATTCAAGAGTTGCAGCGGTTAGCGGACTTGATAGCTCCTAAATGGGCGAAAGAGCAGGCACGCGTGGAGGCGGTAGAGCAGATGAGCTTCGCCGATGCCAGCTTTGATTTTATTATTAGCAGCGCGGTTCTGCATTTTGCCGACAATGAGGAGCATTTTGATCAAATGGTTAATGAGCTCTGGCGCGTGCTTAAGCCAGGCGGGAAGCTGTTCGCTAGGTTGGCCTCCTCCATTGGCATGGAGTCCCGTATGCAGCCGCTTGGTGAAGGACAATATCTGCTTCCTGACGGAAGCAGACGTTTTCTGGTTACGGAGGAAAAACTGCTTGGAATGACGGCAAAGCTGAGCGGGCATTTATTCGAGCCGCTCAAAACCGTTATCGTAGCAGACAAACGCTGCATGACTACTTGGTGTGTAGAAAAATCAGGCTAATATGCATGATTACAAATGAAGCCACCAAATACCAGCGCATTCGGGCAGGTGGACGAGCTTGTCCCGCGCTACCCTATCTGCTAATTCATCACTAAAGAAGAAACGTGTTAATTGCTCCGCTTGTTCCACGCTGTCAAAGGTGTAATCCGTTCGTACCCATTTGTGCGAGAATCCATAATCCTGCTCAAGTGCAGCGTAATATTTTTTCAAAAAGTCAGGCGGGTTTGGTGTTTCGAAGCCAGTGCCCATCGTCTCAAAAATAATAATGGTTCCGTTATCGCGGAGCACACGTTTCATTTCGCTCATAACCTGCTGTAGGTTATGCTCCCAGTTTGGTAGATTATCGCTGCCTAAGTAACAAATACTCCAGCCGGAAACGATTAAATCCGCGCTTTGGCTCGCAAGAGGCAGCTCGCGATGATCAGCAGCCTGCGTTCTCCAATTCGTATAGCCAGCAGAACGTAATCGTTCTGCCGCTACGTGCAGCATAGGTTCATACGCATCAAGTGCAACAATCGTTTTGGCCTGATCGGCTAGTACGGCAGTCAGTCTGCCGGAGCCGGCACCAAGATCTACAATATCCAATCCTCTAATTGGTCTTATCTCTTCGATCCAATGCTGCACGCTCGGCTGCTTCGCGATTAATTCATGATAACGCGCCGCTTCCTCCTTATAAATAACATCATGGTCTGGCATCGCAATTCCTCCTCAGTAGGGTTCAAAATGATTCATCCCTAGCTTAAAGGTATACGTAACGGAAAGGTCAATAGCCATGTTTTAAACGGTTGACGTCGGATCAAACTTCTATTCGGCAGTCTCAAATGTATATTCACTTAGGTTATGGATAACGTCATCATCTATGGCAATATCCAGCTGTTTCAACGCGAGTAAAACAGAGCCGACTACAGGCGGGAATTTAGGCTGAACAACGGTGTAGCGCTTGTTGTTTCCTTGCCGAAGCTGCTCGCCCAGCTCGCGAATAAAATAAGGGCTGTTTGCAACGCTGCCTGTGAAAGTAACAGCAACCTCTTCACTATAGAAGGAGGAAGCAATCATCTCGATGCCTACCTTGATTTGATCGATGGCACGGCTGCACACGCGGATCGCGAGAGAGCTTCCACGCTCGGCGGCTTCCGTAACCGCAGGAGCGAACTTCCCAAACTGCTTGTCTCGCGTACGGCGATCATCCGCAAAGCCTTTTTTGGCTATATCAGCAAGCTGCTGGACTGTTGAAACATCCCAATGAACAAGCATGGCCTCGCAAAGCTCATGGTCCGTATCATTACAATTGCCTGCCAGCATCTCATATACAGCATCATAGGCAATAAATCTCGCTGCGCTAGCTGCATAATGGTGAAAATCATAATTGCGAATCAGTTGTCCATCGTCCGTCATGCCTACGATAATCGAGCCTGTTCCAGCGATAACGACGATGCCTTGTTCACCCATTAATGCGCCTCTATGAGCAGAGACCGCATCATTCACATGCCACATCGGGCAGGTAAGTCCCGGAAGCTTTGTTAATGTCTTAATCCATTCGAGGTCAGATGGGGAATCGAAGCCTGCAATACCGGCAACCAGCGCCAGCGCATGCTCAGGAGTACGGCCAGCTTGCTGCAGTGCTTGGGCTATAGCTCCTTGCACATTTTCTGCTGCCATCTCGTCTTTGTAAATAGAGGCGGAGCCTCGTTCCAAATATGAAAGCACATGTCCTCTATGACTGCACACCATGACGCGGGTATGAGTTCCGCCGCCGTCTATTCCAATTACAACCTGCTCTTCTTGAAAATGCATAGGCAGCTCTCCTATTCGTAGTGGCTTGTGCGGCGTCGAACGAACGCTTGGTCAAACTATCGCATTATTTTACTCCAATTTACCAAATAGAGGAAGTGGTGGATTACAAAAAAGTGAGAATGGCTTGCTTAAATACGCAGCGATAGCCTCGTTGTTTATATTGCGTTTAAACAGGCAAGGTAAAGTAGGAACTGTAGTGGAGAGAATAGAGAGATACAGGAGTGATACTGATGAAAAATAAAAATAGCAACGTCAAGCGATTCATAGGGCTGATTATGGAGACGAATCCCCCGAAGATGATGCTGTCTATTGCGGTTATTTTGAGCGTCATTACGACGCTAGTTAGCTTGACCATACCCCTATTCACGAAAAATATGGTTAATGGCTTCTCGCTGGGGTCATTGAGCACGGGGCAAATTGTCTGGATGGCGGCTGCTTTTATCGCGCAGGTTGTGTCTGGAGGCGTGTCTGTTTACCTGCTGCATTACAGCGGCAATAAGATCGTCTCGTCTATCCGAGAGCGGTTATGGAGCAAGCTGCTGCGCTTGCCAGTCCCGTATTATGACAACAAATCCTCCGGTGATACGATTAGTCGGCTGACTAATGATACGGCGCTGCTGAAGGGTCTTATTACGGAGCATGTAACTGGTTTTTTCACAGGCATTTTGTCCATTATCGGTGCATTGTCGATTCTTTTCTATATGAATTGGCAGATGACGCTCATCATGTTAACCGTCTTCCCTTTGGCCGCACTCATTATGGTGCCAATTGGGCGGAAAATGTACAGCATATCCAAATCCACGCAGGCGGAGAACGCAAGATTTACTTCCGTCGTAAATCGTGTGGTGTCGGAGATTCGGCTGGTTAAAGCATCCGGCTCGGAGCCTGCTGAATATGAGCAAGGACGCGTCGGCATTCAGAATTTGTTTGGTTTTGGTTTAAAGGAAGCTCGCATGCAGGCGCTTATTTCACCAATCGTCACTTTTATCATCTTATTGCTGCTGGTATGCTTAATCGGCTTTGGCGGTGTTCAAGTATCATCAGGTAAGATGACTGCGGGTGAATTAGTCGCCTTTATTATGTATCTGTTCCAAATCATGCTGCCGATCACGCAGATCTCACAATTTTTTACGCAATTTCAGAAGGCAATGGGCGCGACGGACAGCATTATTGGTATATTAGAATCCGATGAAGAAGATCAAGATAATGGCAAGGAAGTAACTCAGATGGACCAAACCTTGCAGGTGGAAAATGTATCATTTGCCTATAAGCCCGATGAGCCAATCCTGCGTGATGTGAGCCTGACGATTGAAGCGGGCAAAGTAACTGCTCTGGTTGGCCCGAGCGGCAGCGGCAAAACGACGCTATTCTCGCTGCTGGAGAGGTTCTACGACCCGACATCCGGGGCGATTAGGCTTGGCGGAACAGACATCCGCGACGCGTCTCTGCGTTCATGGCGCAGCCAGATTGGCTACGTTTCGCAGGAGAGCCCAATTATCGCAGGCACGATCAAAGACAATTTATGCTACGGTCTGACGCATGAGGTGACGCAGCAGGAAATCGAGCAGGCTGCACGAATGGCTTATGCAGACGGCTTTATTGAAGCATTGCCTGAGAGCTATGAAACCGAAGTTGGCGAGCGCGGCATTAAGCTATCGGGTGGGCAGCGGCAGCGGATTGCCATTGCAAGGGCGCTGCTGCGTGATCCGCAAATCCTTATGCTCGACGAAGCGACGTCTAATCTCGACAGCAAGTCAGAAGAAGTGGTGCAGGACGCGCTGAAAAATCTAATGATCGGACGGACCACTGTCGTTATCGCCCATCGCTTGTCGACGGTTGTTGATGCGGATTCGATCGTTTTCCTAGAGAAAGGCGTCATTACCGGGGTAGGAACGCATGATCAATTGTATGCTAGCCATACCATGTATCGAGAATTCGCTAATGGACAGCTTCGAGTCAATAAAACGGCTTCTTAAGTAAGCAGAGAAGAGGGTGGAGAAATGGGCTATGTGCTGATTGTAGACGATGATCCGCATATTCGTGAGCTGGTTCGGGTTATTTTGGAGAAAGAGGCTTTAAGCGTGCAGGAGGCTCCGGATGGGCAATCGGCGCTTGCTCAAATGGAAGCCTCTCCGGCAGATATGGTCATATTGGATATTATGATGCCGAATATGGACGGCTGGGAGCTGTGCCGTGAGCTGCGGGAGCAGTACGATATTCCGCTGCTCATGCTGACGGCCAAGGGAGAAATGGGCGATAAGGTGCGAGGGTTCCACCTCGGAACGGACGATTATTTAGTAAAGCCGTTTGATCCCGCGGAGCTGACTGTCAGAGTTAAAGCGCTATTGAAGCGTTACCGAATCGCGGTGTCGCAGCAGGTTTCCGTAGCGGAGATCATGCTCGATCGRCAGACTTATGAAGTGAAGATTCATTCGGATTATACGACGCTTCCTCCGAAGGAATTTGAGCTGCTGTTCAAGCTCGTTAGCCATCTAGGCCGTACATTGACACGCAACCAACTGATCGAAGCGATTTGGGGCTATGATTTTGACGGCAACGAACGAACGCTGGATGTACACATCAATCGGCTGCGTGAGCGTTTTGTCGCTTGGGAGGTATCGATTAAGATCAGTACGATCCGTGGACTCGGTTATCGGCTGGAGGTACTCCAATGAATCGTAAAATGTCAAAATGGGAAGTTTCACTGCGTGTTGTAGGAGCTACATCGATGGTATTCCTACTGAGCGGAAGTGCCTTCTCACTGGCGTATTGGTTGACGAAGTGGTTTTACACGAGACATGAGGTCCGCTTTCCTGAATATATAGTGCAGCTGGTGAACTGGGGACTGGGCATTTTATTTATCATTGTGCTTTTCGCTATCGTTAATTTGGTGATACGACCGAAGCAGAGGGAAGTTTGGGTTGAAATGATCGATGCGCTAAAACGAATGGCAAAGGGAGATTTCAACGTGGCCTTGGATCGTGACAAGAAATTTCATGGCCAATTCGGGGACGTTATTCAGTCCATCAACGATATGGCGCATGACCTGAAGCAGGTAGAGCTGCTTCGTCAGGAGTTTATTTCTAACGTATCGCATGAAATTCAATCACCTCTGACCTCGATACGCGGATTTGCGAGCACGCTGCAGCGCGAGGACCTTAGCCCTGAGGAGCAGCGTCATTACTTGTCGATTATTGAGCAGGAAACGACGCGGTTGTCCAAAATAAGCGACAATCTGCTTAAGCTGACAACGCTCGAATCCGAGCAGCAGCAGCTGGACACGAAGCGATACAGGCTCGATGCGCAGCTTGAGAACATTGTGCTCGCTAGTGAGCCTCAGTGGCTGGACAAAGCACTTGAGCTTGAACTGGAGCTAGAGGAAGTAGAAATTGCGGCGAGCGAAGAGATGCTTAGTCAGGTTTGGGTAAACCTCTTTCATAATGCGATTAAATTTACACCTGCCAAAGGGAGCATTAAGATTGTACTGGAGCGCCTAGGTGATGAGGTCAAAGTAAAGATTACAGACACGGGTATTGGCATTTCTTCGGAGGATCAGCTCCGCATCTTTGAACGTTTCTATAAGGGTGACAAGCAGCGGACGAGAACGGCTGATGGCAGCGGATTAGGCTTGTCGATCGTCCATAAAATCGTTGAGCTCCACCACGGGAATATTCGTGTAGACAGCAGGTTGAATGAGGGTTCTTCTTTTGAGGTGACGCTGCCGATTACTTAGCAGCCAGCTATTCATATAAAGTGCCTTGAAACGACAACGAGTTCTGTTCTTCCATATATTACACTCGACTGTTTTGTTTCAAAATAGCCATATGAGGTTAATCATAGCTATATCGAATGACAGAGAGGGGCAAAAAAATATGGGTTTATTATGGACATTAATCGTTGGCGGAGTAATTGGTTGGTTAGGTGGTTTGCTTGTTGGGCGCGACGTACCGGGAGGAATTATCGGTAACATCGTAGCTGGCTTCATCGGAGCTTGGTTAGGTACGCTAATTCTTGGCTCGTGGGGACCGACGATGGGCGGATTTGCTCTCATCCCGGCTATCATTGGAGCTGTTGTAGTCGTACTGCTGCTAAGTGCAATCTTGCGAGGAACACGACGCGCGTAGTCTAATCTTTACCTAAACTTGATAAAACCGTTGTTGAAGTAGTAACGTATACTTCAATAGCGGTTTTTCTGCGTGTAGATATTGATACGGCAAGGGGAGAGGTTAAAAGGCATGCTCATATTCGTTAGTATCATTGCGGTAGTCATAGTTGTTGTGTATTTGGTCCTCCAGTATTACCCTGCTTTTGGGGCAGCACAATCAAAGGAGCGGCGGCAGCAGTTAAGCCGTTCGAACCAATATGGCCGTAAAAAATTTATAAATGCGATTCCTACAGCCATGGATACGACAACAAGCGAGAAGCTGAAGCTGCTCGTTCAATTTATGAAAGGCAATAAGATGGCTAGGCCAAGCAAAGCGCTAGTCGTTGAGTCGATGAGTGAAGGATATGGTGCCGGGCAGCATCAGCCTAAGCTGACATGGTTTGGCCATTCTGCAGCTTTGCTTGCAATCGACGGGAAAACCCTGCTGCTTGATCCGATGTTCGGCAAAGCGCCGTCCCCGTTTCCGTTTATAGGCGGTAAAAGATTCAGTGATAAGCTGCCGTTTGAGATGGAGCAGCTTCCGATGATTGATGCGGTACTCATTTCACATGATCATTACGATCATTTGGACTATGGCTCGATCGTAAAGCTTAAGGATAAGGTGAGACGCTTTATTGTTCCGCTTGGTGTTGCGCCTCATTTGGTAAGATGGGGAGTAGATCCATCCCTTATAGAGGAGCATGATTGGTGGGATGAGTTTTCATATGAGGGGATTCAACTCGCTTGTACGCCTGCAAGACATTTCTCAGGTAGAAGTTTAACGGATCGCGATGCAACGCTTTGGTGCTCTTGGGTAATACATGGCCGGGAGGCACGCATCTTCTTCAGCGGAGATAGCGGCTATGGTCCTCACTTTAAAGAAATTGGCGACAAATACGGACCCTTCGATCTCACATTAATGGAATGTGGACAGTATGATGAGCGCTGGGCAGCTATCCATATGATGCCGGAAGAAACGGTACAGGCTCACTTGGACGTACGCGGAAAGATTATGATTCCGATACACTGGGGTGCATTCACACTTGCCATGCATGATTGGACCGACCCTGTGGAGCGAGCGGTAAAGGCAGCTAAGGAGATGAAAACACGCATTTCGACTCCGAAAATCGGAGAGACTGTACTGCTTCAAGCGGCTGAGTACCCATCCTCAGCGTGGTGGCGGTAGCTTATATATTTATAGCTGAAAAGCTTATAAAACATAGCAGGGGCTGTCTTCAAAGGTCTATACATACCTTTAGAGACAGCCCCTGCTGTTATTATTTGATGCCTGAGATCGCGTAGTTCTCGATAATATGCTTCTGGAAGAAGATAAAGATGATGATGATAGGCACAACCATAAAGGTTGATCCAGCCATTTGGAGGGCATAGTTGCCGCCGTATTGCCCTTTGAGCAATGACAGGCCAACGGAGAGAGTGTAAAGCTTCTCATCGTTCGCGATAATAAGCGGCCAAAGGAAGCTGTTCCATCCGCCAATAAAGGCTAATATGCCTTGTACCGCAAGTATCGGCTTCGAAATAGGAAGCACGATTTGCATGAACGTCCGGAATTCACTTGCACCGTCAAGACGGGTTGCTTCCAGCAGCTCATCTGGAATGGTAGCCATGAACTGACGGAACAGGAATATACCGAAGGCGCCGACAAGTCCGGGCAGAACGATACCGATCATCGTATTCGTCAGATGCATTTCATTTAGGATTAGATAGACTGGAATCATCGTCACCTGACCAGGAATCATCATCGTAGCAAGTACGATATAGAACAAGTTATTACTGCCTTTGAATTTGTACTTCGCGAAGCCGAAACCAGCCATCGCATTCAGGAATAAGYCAATAAAGGAGAAGAAAACGATAATTAGCGTATTTTTCAAATAAACGCCAAAGTTCATATTCTCAAACAAGTTCTTGAAATTTTCCGTCGTGAAGCGTTCAGGCAGTAAGGTAGGCGGGATATTCTGTATCTCGCTCTCTGGTTTAAAGGAAGAAAGGATCATCCATACGAAAGGAAGGATGACCAATACCCCGCCGACCGCGAGGCATATGCCTAGTATCCACTTGAGCGCTTTTTCGCCTTTTGAGGCGCTTGACGCTTTTGCTTGCGAACTCATCCATTACACCTCCGTTTGGATTATAGATCCGTTTCTTTATTTTGAAATCTGAATTGTACGAGCGTAATAATAATGATTGCGATGAACAGGACAAATGATCCTGCTGCCGCGTATCCGAAGTTGCTAAGCTGGAAGCCGTTCCGATAAATAAACAGGGCCACAGATGTTGTGCTGTCGAGTGGACCACCGTCGGTCATAATGAATGGCTCTTCGAAAAATTGCAGCCAACCGATCATGGTAGTGATCGATACGAAGAAGATCGCGAAGCGCAGCATTGGAATCGTGATGTAAGTCAGCTGTTTCCATGTGCTGGCACCGTCGAGCTGAGCCGCCTCGTAATAAGACTTCGGAATACCTTGAAGCGCGGCAATGAAGATGATCATATTGAGACCGATCCCTCTCCATACCGCCATCAGAATAAGCGATATTTTAGCCATGACTGGATCTTGAAGCCATGGAACCGTAGGCAGATTAATCGAATCAAGAATATAGTTGAGCAGACCGAAAGCCGGATTGTAAAGGAAACCCCATACAACAGCAACGGCAACAACGTTTGTAACTGATGGCATATAATAGACGACGCGGAAAGCTTTAAATGCACGGTTTGCGCCGAAATTAATCATGATCGCAATAGCAAGTGAACATAAGATAACAAGTGGAACACCGATGATCACGTAGAACAACGTATTAAGTATGGCTTTTACGAAAATAGGATCAGCCAGCACGTCTACATAGTTTTTGAATCCGACGAATGAAATATTGGACCAGTCAGCAAGGCCTGCCAAGTCCATGTCCGTAAAGCTTATTATTAAGGCTACAAGGATCGGCAATAACGAAAATAAGGTAAGCAAAATAAGCGTTGGAGCGATAAAGAAATACGGTGCCTTACTCTGAGAGATGCCTTTCATAAACGACCCTTCCTTTGCTATGAGCGCCTGGCTTTATCCATTTCTAATGGAACCGGCAGCGGCTCTGTTCCAGAACCGCTGCCGGCGATGGCGATCATTATTTATTCAAAATTTGTTCAGCTTTGGCGTTGAAGCTGTCAAGTTCCTTCTTAATTTCAGACTTGCCGCGGTAAATTCTCTCGAATGTCGATAGCACGTTTTGAGCAATTTCTTCCCATGGCTTGATAAGCGGCATAGGCTCCGAGCTGTTCAACTGCTCACCGATAACTTTTACATTAGGATCTTTAGTCAAAGCTTCGTTCTCCCATGCTTTTTTCGTGGAAGGAAGCGAGTTTGTAAGCTCCAGCCATTTCAGCTGTGTCTCAGGCTTGCTCATGTAAGCAAGGAATTTCAAGGCTTCTTCTTTGTGCGTTGTATGTTGGAAAATAGACAAGTTAGAGCCGCCTAGAGAAGAAAGGTTGTTCTTTTTCTTAGGAAGTACAGCTGTTGCCCATTTGCCTGCAAGCTCAGGTGCTTGGTCATTGATTAGTTTAATCATCCAAGGTCCGCTGATGAACATTGGCGAGATGCCTTCACCCTTAAATGCAGGGATAATATCCATACCTAGATCAATCGGTGCAGAGCCGTCTTTGAAGAAGCTGTCCAAATATTCAACGGCTTCAACGAATTCTGGTTGGTTGAATTGTGGTTTGTTGTTCTCGATAAGCTTCGAGCCGTTTTGACGAGCGAACATGAATAGTAGCGATTGTTCTTTAACATCAAGGCTGATGCCGTATTTGTTTTTGCCGCGAGCTTTAAGCTTTGTTGCAGCATCTTTAAGCTCATCCCATGTTTGTGGAGCTTTATCGTAGCCTACTTCTTTCAGTAGATCTGTACGGTAGTAAAGTACGCGAGTGTCGATGTACCAAGGTACGCCTACAGTTGCATCTTCGTATTTAGTTGTTGATACCGATCCTGGGTAGAAGTTTGCTTCAGCAAGTTCTGGATATTCAGTTACGTAAGGAGTGATATCCATAAGCGCTTTAGCGGATGCAAACTCAGGAATCCAAGTTGTTCCCATTTGAAGCACGTCTGGACCTTTTTTGGAAGCGACAGCCGTCAATAGCTTGTCATGTGCCGTATCCCAAGGAAGTGCTTGTACATTGACCTTAATGTTAGGGTTCTCAACCATGAATTGCTCTGCAATCTTCGGCAAGGATTTGGCTTCTTCACCCATCCCCCATACGTTGATGGTTACTTTATCGTTTGCTGCTCCTTCATTGCTGTTGTTGCTTCCGCAAGCAGTGAGGGCGCCGATAAGTAGCATAGAGCTAGCTAGTGCAGTTGCTACTGATTTCTTAAACATTAATTATTCCTCCTGTGTGAATGATTGTTATCAGTACTATGCTGTGAATCCGTGCAAGTTATGCACGCAGGCGGCTGTTGTTTGCCGTATATATAAGCCTAAGCTGGGTGTAGATGAGCAGGTAAATGTTACATTCCCTGCCGCAGCAAAAACGTTCGCCACAAGTAAATAGAAATACTATTTGATGTGGTGAAACGTTTCTATAAACAAAATATATTACCGTTTACAACTTTAGAACCAGACCTGCTTATTGATTCGAAACGTTTCGACATCATTATAGATCAAAGTTTTAACGGGTTCAAGCGTTTTTTTATTTCATGAAAATAGTCTCATATTAGTAATATAAACGTTTCTATTAAAGATGAAACAGCAATTGACGACTCTTTTTGAATTGTTTATAATCCAAATTAGGAATCAATAGAAACGTTTCGATTGTTAAAAATATTGGCCATAAGACATAAGCGTGGTAAAGACAGAAGGACCTGTAAACATTAACGATAAGAACGATAAATTTGATTGGCTATTACGAGGAGGAACACGGATATGGAAAAGCAACCTGCGGCTCTTCTAAAGCTCATGACGCTTGAGGAGAAGATCGGGCAGCTGCTGCAGCTGGCGACGCCATTCTTTGAAGGCGCGGATGGACAAATTACCGGACCGATGGCTGAAATGGGCGTAACGGAAGAAACGGTTCGCAATACAGGCTCCGTGCTTGGCTTAACAGGAGCGAGGGAAGTCATTAACATACAGAAGCAGCATTTGGCGAACAACCGCTTAGGCATTCCGCTTCTAGTGATGGCGGATATCGTCCATGGCTACAAAACGATCTTTCCTGTACCGCTGGCAATCGGCTGCTCATGGGATATGGAGCTGGCGGAACAAAGTGCCGAGATCGCTGCTAAGGAAGCTGCTGCGGCAGGCGTACACGTTACGTTCGCTCCGATGGTCGATCTCGTAAGGGACCCAAGATGGGGCCGAGTCATGGAATCGACAGGCGAGGACCCATATTTGAACAGTGAATTCGCCAGAGCCTTCGTAAGAGGCTTCCAAGGAAAAGACCTTGCAAATGATATTAACCGCGTGGCAGCATGCGTAAAACACTTTGCCGCATATGGAGCTGCAGAAGGTGGACGCGACTATAACACGGTTGATCTGTCTGAGCGTCAGCTTCGCGAGTTTTATTTGCCTGCTTATAAAGCGGCGCTGGATGAAGGCTGCGAAATGGTCATGACGGCATTCAATACAGTGGATGGCATTCCAGCTTCAGGAAACAAGTGGCTGATGCGTGATCTTCTTCGCGGCGAATGGGCGTTTGACGGTGTGCTAATCTCCGATTGGGGCGCAGTAAAAGAGCTGATCCCGCACGGTGTTGCAGCGGATGAATCGGAAGCGGCAATGAAGGCGATCAAAGCCGGCGTCGATATTGAAATGATGACGACCTGTTACACGGATCATTTGCAGCGGCTTGTTGAGGAGAATGAAATCGATGTTGCATTGATCGACGAAGCTGTACTTCGCATTCTGGAGCTGAAGCAGAAGCTGGGCTTGTTCGATCAACCGTATCGTGGTGCGAATGAAGAGCGTGAGCAGGAAATTGTAGGCTCCGCAGCACATCGCAAGGCTGCGCGTGAGCTGGCTCTTAAATCCTGTGTCCTCGTAAAAAATGAGGGAGTTCTTCCGCTTGGACGCGAGCAGAAAATTGCTTTGATTGGTCCTTTCGCGGCTAGCGGCGATATTCTTGGACCTTGGTCTTGGCTTGGCTCCAAGGAAGAGGCGGTTCAACTGGCAGCAGGCATCGCAAGCAAAGTAGATGCATCATTGTTGTCTGTGACAGAAGGCTGCGGTATTGAAGACGCAACGGATGAGCAGTGGCAAGCGGCATATGCTGCAGCTAAAGAAGCAGATATCGTGGTGCTTGCTTTAGGTGAGCATTCGGATATGAGCGGAGAAGCGGCTAGCCGGTCGAATATTAGATTGCCGCAGGTACAGCTTGAGCTAATCGCTCAGCTGAAACAGCTAGGCAAGCCGATGGTGACTGTCCTATTTAACGGACGACCGCTTGATCTGCACGGTGTAATTGATCAATCGGATGCCGTGTTAGAGGCGTGGTTCCCAGGTACGGAAGGCGGTGCTGCCATTGCGGAATTATTGTTTGGCGAGTCGGAACCGACTGGAAGACTGTCGATGTCCTTCCCTCATTCCGTAGGCCAAGTACCGGTTTATTATAACCGGTTCAATACGGGAAGGCCGCAGGGCGCACCTGATGCGCAGGTGAAATACGTATCTCAATACTTGGATGTTCCGAATGAGCCGCTGCTGCCGTTTGGTTATGGGCTTGGTTATACAACCTTTACCTACAGCGGAGCGAAGATGGCGATGGATACGATGAGTGCTTCTAAGCCATTACATGTAAACATCACAGTAACGAACACTGGGGCTCGTGCTGGTGAGGAAACCGTACAGCTGTATGTACGCGACATGGCGGGGGATGTTGTCCGTCCGTTACAAGAGCTAAAGGCATTCCGCAAGGTGATGCTGCAGCCAGGAGAGAGCAAAGAGGTCTCGTTTACGCTGGAGGAAAAACAGCTGCGTTATTATCATGCTGATCTAACCTTCACAAGCGACCTTGGTGACTTTGAACTGTACATTGGGCCAAACAGCCGCGATGTAGAAACGCTTAAATTCAAACTAAGCAAATAGAAAGGCAGTGAGAAGAAGATGGAAGCTATAGTGAATGCGTTGAAAGCGATGAATAAATTGCAAATAAAAGCAGGAGAGCTGACGTTTGATTTTTTAAGCAGCGGAGACCTTGCGCAAGCTGTCCATAAAGGAACGATGCTGAATCAAGTGGTGTCGAACAATGTAGATGGTTCGCTTAACAATCTTTACTTGCGCATGCATACCGAAGAAGGGATTTCTTATGAGCCTTTGCTTGGGATTCATTCGTCAAGCCGCATGTCAGCGGTGGATGGTCGTCTGCTATGGGAAGGGACTGCATTTGATGGCATCGCCTATCGCGTAGTCTTCACATTAACGAACCATGGCATCTGGTTCTGGGATGTAACCGCACATTCGCAAGGAAAAGAAGCGAAGATCGACATCACTTATGGACAAGACATTGGACTCGCAGATATTGGCGCAGTGCGGTCGAACGAAGCTTACATGTCGCAGTACGTTGACCATAAAGCTTTTAAAGATAAGAAGCTGGGTTATGTTCTTTGCTTCCGCCAGAATCAGCCGATGCAAGGATCATTTCCTTACATGCAGCACGGTGCACTAACAGGAGCAGCCAGCTACTCAACGGACGGATTCCAATTCTTTGGTCTTAGCTATAAAGAAACGGACGTGCCGGAAGCACTTGGCAAGGTTGAACTAGCGAATGAGGTTTATCAATATGAATTCACTTATGCGGCGCTTCAAGCTGAGCCTGTCTTGTTGAAGGATAAAGCTCGCTTTGTATTTTACGGCATGTTCAAGGCTGATCATCCATCAGCTGTGAGTGAAATAGAGTTCAGCGCTGAAATTCAGAAGGCTTGGGAAGAAGTTGAGCGTTCGAATGAGACCGACTTCGCTGCGGCGGCAACACCTGTAGCTAAGTCTGAGGTTGCAAATGCGATTGGAACGCCAGTACGCACGGCATCAATGACGATGGAGGAAGTTAACGCTTATTTCCCTAACCGTCATCAGGAGGAATGGCAAGACGGCAAGCTGCTGTCTTTCTTTACAGAGAGCCATGAGCATGTTGTGCTTAAGGAGAAGGAGCTGCTAGTTGAGCGTCCGCACGGTCATATTCTAATGTCTGGCGGCAATGACCGCATGACAGAGGATGTTATGACGACAACTTCCTATATGTACGGTATTTTCAACTCACAATTGCTAGTAGGCAATACCAGCTTCCACAAGCTGTTTACGAATGCGCGCAATGCGCTCAATAATTTAAAGACATCTGGACAACGCATTTATGTCGAGTTGGAAGGTTCATACCGCCTTCTTACTATGCCTTCGATGTTTGAGATCGGCTTTAACTATGCTCGTTGGTTCTACAAAACAGCAGATGACACAATCATCATTACAAATTATACAACGGTTGATTCGCCTGAGGTACGCCTTCACCTTCGTTCGGAAAAAGGACAGGCTTACCGCTATTTAGTTACGAATCAAGTATCCATGAATAACAATGAATACGAGCTGCCGTTCCATATGGAGCTGGAGGACGGCGTATTTACTTTCAAGGCTGACCAAGCTTCTATCAGCGCTCCGATCTTCCCTAATCTGCAATATCGGATGTTCGTAAGCGGGGCAGACATGACTGCAGGCGATGAAAGCTTGCTTGTTAGCGGTACGGCATCAGGCTCAGCATCGCTCGTGGTGATGCAGCTTGGCCAAAGTGCGGAATGGACAATTACGATGCAAGGTCTCTTGCGTGGCGAGGCATTGCCGAAGTCAGAGCGGAAGGCAGAGCTTGAAATCGAGCGCTACCGTGAGTTTTTCCGTCATGTGATGAATGGCTTCCGCTTATCCGCTGAGGGTACTGAAGCAGCTTCAGCTGAGCTGGATAAAGTGAATGCATTGGCATGGTGGTACACGCACAATATGCTCGTTCACTACTCTGTGCCTCATGGCTTGGAGCAATACGGCGGTGCAGCATGGGGAACGCGCGACGTTTGCCAAGGACCGACTGAGTACTTCATGGCTATGAACAAATACGAGCAGGTTGCTGAAATCTTGAAGACCGTTTATTCCCATCAATACGAGGATGACGGCAATTGGCCGCAATGGTTCATGTTCGACAAGTATTTCCACATTCAGCAAGAAGAAAGCCATGGCGATATTATTGTCTGGCCGCTGAAGGTGCTTGGTGACTACTTGGCAGCAACAAAGGATTATAGCATTTTGCAGGAGCGTGTTCCTTATACGGTCCGTCATAAAGGCGAATTCACGACAGAATCTGCGACGCTGCTTGACCATGCGATGAAGGAAATTGCCTATATGAAGAGCCACTTCCTGCACGACACGTATTTGTCTTCCTATGGCGACGGAGATTGGGATGATACGCTGCAGCCGGCTAATGCACAGCTTAAGCAATATATGGTCAGCAGCTGGACAGTAGCGCTTACGTATCAGGTTATCGCACAGTTTGGCCGCGTGCTGGAGGAAGTTGATGCTGTTCAGGCAGCCGAGCTTAAGGAGCTGGCATCAGCTATTCAAGCGGACTTTAACCAGTATATGCTGCAACAGGATGTCATTCCTGGCTTTGTATACATGGAGGAGCCGGGCGATGCGAAGCTGATGCTTCACCCGACTGACACAACTACAGGCATTCAATACCGCTTGCTTCCAATGACACGCAGTATGATTAGCGAATTGCTTACAGAGGAGCAAGCAGCTGAGCATTACCGTGTTATTAAAGAGCAGCTGTATTGCCCAGATGGCGTACGGCTGATGAACCGTCCTGCACAATATGCAGGCGGCGTAAGCACTAACTTTAAGCGGGCAGAGCAGGCATCTAATTTCGGCCGGGAAGTCGGCTTGCAATATGTTCATGCTCATATTCGTTATGTTGAAGCAATGGCGAAGCTAGGCAAGACGGATGAAGTATGGCAAGGTTTACTCATGATTAATCCGGTTGGATTGCGTGATGTTGTTCCTAATGCAGAGCTGCGTCAAAGCAACTCTTACTTCAGCAGCTCCGACGGCAAGTTCAACAACCGTTATGAGGCGCAGGAGCGTTTCGGTGAGCTTCGTGAAGGAACTGTGCCTGTTAAGGGCGGCTGGAGAATTTATTCGAGCGGTCCCGGAATCTATATGAACCAATTGATTTCGAATGCCCTCGGTATCCGTCAGTCGGAAGGTAATCTGGTTATCGATCCGATTTTGCCAGCTAAGCTGGATGGCATGCAATTCGATTTCATGTGGAACGGCTTGCCGATTACTTTTGTTTATCGCCTTAGCGATGCAGGACAGGTAACGAAGGTCATCATTAACGGTAAGGAAGCGGAAGGGAAGCCTTCAGCTAACCGTTATCGTGTAGGTGGAGTACAAATTTCCGAAGAACAATTGAAAGCTAATCTTCATTCGGAATCGAACCGAATCGAAATATTTATGTAAGAAGCAGACTGGCGGTCTCCAAGAACCGCCAGTCTTTGTGATATAGTGAAGGAACAATGAAAGATAGGAGCGAATGCTGTGGTTAGTATTAAGGATATCGCTAAACAAGCGGGGGTCTCGATCTCGACGGTATCTTACGCGCTTAACGGCAGCCCCAAGGTGACGGATGAGACGACAGCAAGAATATTGGCTGTTGCCAAGGAATTAAACTACATCCCGAACGCTGCTGCAAGGTCGCTCAAGACGAGAGAAACAAAAATTATCGGTGTCTTTCTTACCGACTTCAGCGGCGCATTCTACGGCGATCTCTTGCAAGGAACAAAGGAGATTTTATCGGAAAAGGGCTATGATCTGATCGTGTGCAGCGGTAAGCAATCTCATCGGATGCTGCCCGAGCGAATGATCGATGGTGCGATTATACTGGACGAGACGTTTGGCAGTACTGAGCTGCTGAGCTACGCGGAGCGCGGGCATAAGCTGGTCGTGCTGGATCGTGAACTGCAGCACTCGAACATCAATCAAGTGCTGCTCGATAACAAAGCAGGGGCGAGGCTGGCAGCCGAATATTTGATCGAGCAAGGCCATCGGACTCTTTATGTAGTGACTGGCCCTAGCGGCTCTTATGATTCAAGGCAGAGGCTGCAAGCTGTTACGCAAGCGGTGGAACGATCCGCTGGCGTTAAGCTGACTGTAATTGAAGGAGATTTCAATAAATCGGCTGGAGAGCAGGCTGCAGCGACAATTATAGCTGAGAACAGCGGCACGGCTGCGGCAGTGTTTTGCTTCAACGATGAGATGGCTATTGGTATGTTCAATTATTTGGCGGCGCATCATCCTGATATTCGGATTGGTGAACATATTCATATCGTTGGGTTTGATAATATGGAGCTGGCTTCTTACACTCAGCCGCGCTTATCTACGATTGATTATTCCAAGCGCAAATGGGGGGCTCTAGCTGCCGAACAGCTGATCAAGCTGATCAGCGGCGACGAAGTGGAGCATGAACGGATTTATGTTTCTCTTATTAAAGGGAATTCGGTCAGGCCGGCCAAAGAAAGCTAAATGGAAGCCATCGACGGCGGAGCGGTTTGAGGTGAAATCTCAAGCCGTTCTATTTTTTGAGAAGCATGCCTGTTATCGTTGATTCAAAAAGATTTGGCATAAGCGTTGACAACTGTTTCAAAATGTATTATCTTTAAATCAAGATAAATTAATTAAAGATAAAACGGCGCAGAGAGGAGTGATCATCATGGCAAATGAAAAACAAAATGATTCATTAGCTCTCTTCATTGCGCTGTCTAGAGCGAGCCAATGGGTGAATGCCCATGCGGATCGTGATATTCGTAAAAACGGCTTGAACCGCACGGAGTTTGGAGTGCTTGAATTGCTCTATCACCGCGGACCGCAGCCATTGCAGCAAATCGGTGAGAAAGTGCTTATGAGCAGCGGAAACATTACTTATGTCGTAGATAAGCTGGAGAAGAAGCAAATGGTACGCCGGAGAGCTTCGACTACGGATAGACGCCTCATTTATGCAGAACTAACCGATGAAGGCAAACAGTTCGTAGAGGATGTATTTCCTGCTCACGAAGACGCTATCAAGCAAGCGGTAAATGGGCTGACAGCAGAAGAGAAGCAATTGGCGAGCAAGCTGCTTAAGAAGCTAGGAAAGTTTGCTCAGGAGCACTACAAGTAGCGGGTTTAACTAGCTGTAAAGGTGTAATCACGCGTATGGGCGTTTGTTGCATATCAATGATGGCTGTTATAAGGTAGCAGCGATCATTTATGCATACCATATATCTTAAAATAGAGATTCTTTAAATAGTGGTAAAAGAAGAGCTGTGATGCAAGCAGTAGTTTAAACATTAAAAACAAAATGGAGGAGTTTACATTGAGTATTGCTTTGGGATTATTGGTTGTTCGTGTCGTTGTAGGCCTATTGTTCGTAGGGCATGGTGCACAAAAGCTGTTTGGCTGGTTTGGCGGTTATGGTCCAAAGGGAACAGGCGGCTGGATGGAGTCGATTGGCATTAAGCCAGGGGTTGCTATGGCTGTTGCCGCTGGATTGATGGAACTAATCGGCGGCCTATTATTCGTCGCTGGTCTGCTTACACCTCTTGCTGCGGTATTGATCGTGCTTACTATGCTTGGTGCTATAGTGAAGGTGCATGGTCCTAACGGAATATGGGCAACCGCAAACGGTTATGAATATAATCTTGTTCTCGTAGCCATTGCTATAGGCATCGCATTAACAGGCGCTGGTGAATACTCCATTGATGCGCTTATTGGCTAATCAGAAGTGGGGTTAGTTACATTACTTTTCATATTCCTATAAAATAAGGAGTGTCATTACCATGACAAATCAAACAGCTGGTATTCACCATATAACCGCTTTTGTTAGAAACGCTCAGACGACGGCAGATTTTTATTCAGGCGTATTAGGTCTAAGGTTGATTAAGAAGACGATTAACTTTGATGCGCCAGAGGTTTATCATTTATATTTTGGAAATGAGATCGGAAGTCCAGGCACTATTATTACGTTTTTTCCTTGGGAGAATTCACGCAAAGGCAAAATTGGCGGAGGCCAGGTGGGTATAACCACTTATGTAGTTCCCGCAGGTGCATTCGGTTTTTGGAAAGAGCGTCTAGCTAAGCTTAATATAGATTTTGCTCAAACATCAAGATTTGGAGAGCAGTATTTGCAATTCGAAGATCCTGATGGTTTAAAGCTTGAGATCGTAGCTAGGGAGCAAGGAGAGGATAGTAAATGGTCGTTTGGCGGCGTTCCGGCGCAGCAAGCGATCAAGGGTTTTGGCGGTGCCGTATTATACACGACGGCTTCGGCTAAAACCGCGGAGCTCCTTGTTAACGTGATGGGACTGGAGAAAGTCGGGGAAGATGAAGGTTATGCTCGTTTTAAAGCAACAGGTGATCTGGGCAATCTAATTGACATCAATGTAGAGGATATGGAACACGGACATGGAGGAGCTGGCACCGTTCACCATATCGCTTGGCGGGCAAAAGACGACGCGGAGCACGCGCTATGGAGAAGCCACGTCGAGAGCCATGGCTTCCAGCCTACTCCGATCGTGGATCGCCAATATTTTAACGCGATCTATTTCCGTGAAGCCGGCGGCATTTTATTCGAGATTGCTACAGATCCACCGGGCTTTGCTCGTGATGAAGAGCCGGAGCATCTCGGTGAAAAGCTGATGCTGCCGGAATGGTATGAGGAGCATCGTACGCAAATTGAGCAATTATTGTCACCATTTGAAGTAAGAGTATTGGAGGAGGACAAATGATGAAACATATATTCAAACAAGGAACAGATGCAACTGCACCAGTACTGCTGCTCTTGCATGGAACGGGTGGAACCGAGCGGGATTTGCTTCCGCTTGCTGAGCTGGTCTCGCCTGCTTCGTCCGTGCTGAGTGTCAGAGGAAATGTGCTCGAGAATGGTATGCCGCGTTATTTCAGACGTCTTGCTGAAGGCGTATTTGATCTAGAGGACCTTAAATTCCGCACGCAGGAGCTTAATGATTTTCTAGATCAAGCCGCAGTAGAATATGGATTCGACCGCAATAATATCGTGGCGATCGGTTATTCCAATGGAGCTAATATCGCAGGCAGCCTATTATTCCACTATCAAGGTACGCTTCACGGAGCGATCTTGCATCACCCGATGGTGCCGATTCGGGATGTTGATCTGCCTGACCTAGCTGGCGTACCTTGTTTCATAGGTGCGGGCTCGAATGATCCGCTTTGCACGCCTCAGGAGACGGAGGAGCTGGACCGTTTGCTGCAAGCAGCGGGGGCTCAGGTTACGGTACATTGGGAAACATTTGGACATCAGCTAACGAGTTCAGAGGTAGCTGCCGCAGCGGCTTGGTTTAACGAAACCTTTAAAGGTTAATATAAAGCAAGCATTTCGCTTATGAAGGGGAGCCCATCATGTTATCGATTGATCCAACGAGTCAAAGTGTGCAGGACAATTATAAGCTGTTGATTGGCAGTATTGTGCCAAGACCCATTGCTTTTGTCACTACACTCTCAAGCGAAGGTGTTCTGAATGCAGCTCCGTTCAGCTTCTTCAATATCGTTACCGCTAATCCGCCTATGGTTGCGGTATCTGTACAGCGCAAGCCGGGAGGTATCCAGAAGGATACCTCCCGAAATGCCATCGCCAAAGGCGAGTTTGTTGTACATATTTCTGATGAGAGCTATATCGAAGCGATTAATATAACGGCAGCAGCTTTGCCTTCGGAAGAGAGTGAGGTTGCGCTTGCAGGCTTATCGGCTATCGCAAGCGACCTTGTGCGTGTGCCGGGTGTGGCTGAAGCGAGAATTCGTATGGAATGTGTACTTGATCAATCGTTATCGCTTGGCGGTACAGCGGATTCGCCAGCCTGTGATTTATTAATTGGCAAAGTTGTACGTTTCCATGTGGATGAGGCTTTGTACGAGAATGGACGTATTAACGCCGAGGCATTGAAGCCGGTGAGCCGGCTTGCTGGAAACGATTATGCGAAGCTAGGGGAGCAATTCACAATTGTACGGCCAACATAAACGTAATGTGCGGTAGAAAAATGCCGCGGCAGCTGCGAACAAGAAAAACGTCCGTGGCTGCTTTGCAAATCGATCGCCCCGCTAACACAGCAAAAGCTGCCGATTGTTATACTCGGCAGCTTTTTTGCTTAATCGTAAGCTTCAATTTTGATTAGATAATCTCACATGTCGGAAATCGGGTATGAGCCAATAAAATCTAGTATGGTGTCATTAACCAAAACCGGATTTTCTCTAAGCATATGAGGCCTGTGACTGCCGCCCTGAACGACGAGATATCGAGATCCTTTAATCAGGGAACTCAACTGCTTTATCTTCGTTTCACCTACAAAGGGATCATTTTCACCAGTAATAAGCAAGGATGGACAACGAATGCTGCTTAGCTGCTCGCTCGTAAGCTGAGGATAGAGACGCCAGTCGTTCGCAGACTGCCGCATATGCTCTTGCCAATTTCCTCGATGAGCTTCTGCATGCCTTTCAATCATTTGATTGATGGTCGCTTGCTGCCCCTGTTCCAAAAGCCACTCTGGCTCGAATTGCTCGACACCCGTTGGATCTGCATAACCGCTAGTTCCTATCGTAGTTAAAGTAGCAACTCTTTCGGGATAATGAACAGCGCCATACAATCCAACATTCGCCCCCAAGCTGTAGCCGATCAAATGTGCACTAGAAATGCCAAGCGCGTCCATAAATTCGATCGTGTCCTCTACAAGCTGAGGCGTATTCCATTCGAGACTGCTGCACTTTGTTCGCCCATGACCTCTGAAATCCGGATAATAACAGGTATATTTGCTCTGAAAATCAAGCAATTGGCTGGCGAAGGCTAGAATTCCCCGAGAGTAGCCGCTATGCAAAAAAATGACAGGCTCACCGTTTCCCATTTTTTCATAAAAAACGTCCAAATCCTTGAATGGAATGTGGGGCATGATTGTACCGCCTCCTAAGTATCATCTCAAATCAACGGCAGCTTTTTAAACGTTAAGCTTAAAGAGCTATTCTATGAATATCTCTTTTTTTGGAAGAAATGGCAAGGTGCATTGTAGATATAAGACTAGTTTCAATATCTAATTATGCTGAATTGGTTGTTTAAAGAGAAATAGGACTAGTTTCTAGTCCTATTTCTGAGAATTTCACGCTCGGGAGCCGGAATGGCGGTATGCGGTGCCACTGCTTTGCTATGGATTAATCACTATCGATTGCTCCGGTACCTCTCCTGGATTCTCAGCATGAGGGTTCTCTGAACTCTCGAAAGGAACCAAATAGTATTTCTCAGCTTTCAAATCAATCGGAACGTAGCGGTTATACGAACCCTCAGCAGATATTTCCGCTGTGTTTGGCAATAACTCCAGTCCGGATTCACTGACGATTTTAAACGCAATGTGGTTGGATTGCTCGGTCCAGTCATAATATAAAATCGTTGAAATAGGTGATACGACCATGTTTTTTAGATGAATGGATTGTCCGTTTCCAAGTGATATATCCTGATTAAATGCAATCGTTTCACTTGTTGCAGCCAATTGATTCGTCGGAACCTTGATGTCAAAGGACCAAGGATTCTCAATCAGCTTCACTTTCGAGTCGATGCTCCAGTCTAGATTATCGTAACTAAYTTGGAAGGCAATCGTTTCACCGATCGGAAGCTCTGAAATTCGCAGCTCATTATAGACGGTATACATGGAATCGTGAACTTTAATGGATTGTCCAGCGGTTCCTGAAGTGAGATTCTGTCCATTCATGAGTACGGTTGGCATCGGATGCATTTGGTAATTAAATTTGACCCCCTTAGCAGGCTCAAAAGTGGAGCTAATAAGCAAACGTCCGTTATCAATCAACGCTTCATCTAAGGTCCATTTCCCGTAATTATTTTCAGCAGTGGCACCAATTTCGGTTTTAAACGGAGAGTAGTCCGCGTTCTCATCTGCATTAGTTGCCATCAATCGCTCCATCAACCCTCCGACGAATGGAACATTGGCAAAAGTCACAGTCCCCGTGCTGATTGAAATACCTGCTGCCAAAATAATGGCCGCCGCAACGCCTGCATATTTCTTTCTGTTATTGGTTTTATGTTTTCTAATTGTACTCCGTACACGTCGGTCCCAGCTCTTTTTTTGGAAGCTCGTGAGCTCCTGTTCTTCATACTGGCTTACATCCAGGTTAAGATCATTTAGCTCTTTATAAATCGACACAGTCTCACTCCTTATCCTTGATTATTTTTGAGCAGATAGCTTTTCAATTTCTTGCGTCCCCTAGAAAGCTTGTTGTGCACCCAAGATTCCTTGGCATTATAGTGCTCCGCGATTTCATGGGAAGGTGTTCCCTCTAAGTAATATTTTTCGAAAATATCCCGCTCACGCGCTGATAGTTGGTCAAACAGCTCATCTACTTGGCTTGTGCCGGCTGCTTCGCTTGTTTTGAGCATGCGATCATCTATTTCGGAAACCGAAAATTGGTGATTGTGAAGCTTGATTTGTTTTCTTTGATAATCAATTGCTTTATATTTGGCAATCGCTGCAAGCCATTGTTTAAAGCCATTTTTCTCTGGATCGAAGTGCAAAATATTGTTCCATACTGAAAGCAGCACATCATCCAGACATTCCTCGTAATCCTGCTGCTGGCCATTTAAATGGCGTTTAATTATGGCAGCAAGCAGTCCTCCATATTGATGGATAATAAAAGAAATGGCTTTTTCGTTTTTGTTCTTTATGTGTTGTACAACATTGTCCTCTGTCAGTTTCAACCGTTCACCCCTCCTTGCAACAATTATTGGCGCCTACTAGGTAATACGAATAGAATTCCATTAATCTATCACATGAGAAAAAAAGTGCTAGCTTCCCGTTTCCATATCGATAATAGATCAAGCATAATAGATAGTGTTGCAATATTCTTATTTTGACATTAATGGTCCATACAAGGAGAGAGTGAGATGCACAAAATAATGATTGTAGAAGATGATCCGAAAATCGCGGAGCTTCTGCTGTCTACTATAACGAAATATGGCTATGAAGGGATACGGGTAAACGATTTTCAGCATGTAATGGAGGAGTTCCATCAAGCCACGCCGGACATGGTTCTTCTTGATGTGAATTTGCCTAGTTATGACGGCTATTACTGGTGCAGGCAAATCCGCAGCGCATCGATCTGCCCGGTGTTGTTTATATTCGCTCGCGACGGTGAAATGGATCAGATCATGGCTCTTGAAAATGGGGGAGATGACTATATCACGAAGCCGTTTCACTCTGGAATTGTGCTGGCCAAAATCCACAGCCATCTTCGACGTGCCTATGGGGAGTATGCCTCCAGATATGAGGAACGCGTTCTCGAAATCGAAGGGCTCATGCTTTATCCCGAAAGGCTGGAGCTGAAGCTAGAAGCTGCAATCATTGCGCTCACGAAAAAAGAATCCGACATCGTAGAAAGCCTCATTGAGCGATATCCACGGGTTGCCAGCCGCGAGGCTCTGCTTGAGAAGCTGTGGGATGATCAGGCTTACGTGGATGAAAATACGCTGAATGTGAACATTACCCGCGTTAGAAGAAAATTTCAAGAGCTTGGCATCGAAGATGCTTTGCTGACGGTGAGAGGTACAGGCTATCGGCTGAACGTCACATGGATGAAGGAAAGTGACAAGTGAAACTGTTTATAAGAGAACACTCTCTGCTCATTGTTGTTCAGCTTTTGCAATTGGGTATCATTTTTTCGATTTATTGGCTCGATGGCTATCACAATTTGAAGACAGCACTTTACGTTGTTTTTCTTGCTTTCTTCATCCTAGGCGGATACCTTGTGTACCACTTTCTTAGTCGGCGACATTATTACCTCCGCCTTAGTCAGCCTCTCGAATCGCTAGATGCTTCATTTCAGAAAATCGGGCAGTCGCCCATCTCGGAGGCGCTCCAGAAACTGTTGCATACCCAGTACCGTCAGTATCAGCAGCAATTATATACAGTAAAGAAGCAGCAGGAGGAGCATCTCGTTTTCATGGACCAATGGGTTCACCAAATGAAAACACCTCTTTCGGTCATTGAGCTCACTGTTCAAAATATCGATGAGCCTGAGTTTGCCAGCATTCGTGAGGAGCTGGAGAGAATGCGCTCGGGATTGCATACGGTCCTCTATATGGCTCGGCTCCGCGCGTTCGAACAGGATTTCCACGTGAAGCCCGTTGTTCTGTCACAAATCATCAGCGCTGTTGTCCATGACAACAAACGACTTTTTATTCGCAATCAGATTTATCCCGAGGTTCATATCAGTACGCCTGAATTAACGGTCGAAACGGATGAGAAATGGCTGTTTTTTATGCTCTCCCAGCTCGTCATCAATGCGATTAAATATTCTGCGAGCAAAGAGACAGAAGGGAAGAAGGTCGTGATTTCCTGCTATTTGCGCGGGAGCGAAGCTATTATTGAAGTTATCGATCGTGGGGTAGGCATTCCTGCTGCGGATATGAAGCGGGTATTTGATCCCTTTTTTACCGGGGAAAACGGACGCGGCATGCGCGAATCAACGGGTATGGGGCTCTATCTGACGAAGGAGGCTGCTGATCGTCTTGGGCATAGAATGGAGCTAACGTCAGTGGTCGATCAAGGTACGGAGGTACGTATTATTTTTGCCGCCTATCAGAAGCTTACAAGCGTGTAATAAAAGTGAAAGTCTAATCGATAGTTAGCGGCTGACCGTCCACAGTATACTGATCACACATTAACTGTTTTCCTCTTGAAAGGAGATCTAAGTATGCTGCATGTAAGACAGGTTAGTAAAATATATGAAGGTAAAATGTCCTATCGGGCTTTGACCGACATTAATTTAACGATTGATGATGGTGATTTTGTTGGGATTATGGGCCCCTCTGGAAGCGGGAAAACAACGCTGCTGAACTTAATTGCAACGATTGACGAGCCGACAACGGGAGACATATCATTTCACGGCAAAACGACCAGCAAGCTGGGCAAAAATGAGTTAGCTATATTTCGCCGCCGTGAGCTTGGATTTGTTTTTCAGGATTTCAATCTGCTTCACACCTTGACGGTTGAGGAGAATATTGTGCTGCCGCTGACATTAGATGGCAACAAGGTTAGCGAAATGAAGAAAAAAGTAAAAGCCATAGCAGAAAAGCTAGGCATTACAGAGATTATGGATAAACGCATGTATGAAATATCTGGGGGGCAGGCACAGCGAGCAGCGATAGCAAGGGCTATGATTCACTCTCCCAAGCTGCTGCTGGCAGATGAGCCGACAGGAAATCTTGACTCCAAAGCAGCGAAGGATGTTATGGAACTGCTGGAGAAAATTAACCGTGAGCAGAAAGCAACAATGATGCTGGTCACGCATGATGCGGTGGCTGCTAGTTATTGCAATCGCGTTATTTTCATTAAGGACGGCAGGTTCTATACGGAAATCCATCGGGGTGACAATCGTCAAACCTTCTTCCAAAAAATTATCGATACGCTTTCGCTGTTAGGAGGATATCATAATGACGTTTCGCCAGTTCGCATTCCGTAACGTCACTCGTAACAAACGGCTTTATGCAGGTTATTTCCTCAGCAGTCTATTTACGGTGATGGTTTTCTTTACTTTTTCTATCTTTGCATATCACCCTGTCCTTAGCGGGGAAAATATTCATTCCAGCGCTACGTTTGCGCTTTCTGTATCCAAGTGGATTATTTATGTCTTTTCCTTCTTTTTTGTTCTCTACTCCATGAGTACATTTCTACAATCGCGCAAAAGAGAATTTGGGCTGATGATCATGCAGGGCATGACCACTGTCCAGCTCCGTCTGATGATTTTTTTGGAAAATATGATTATTGGCCTATTTGCCATTATCGGCGGCATTGGTTTGGGACTTGTGTTTGCAAAGGCGATTTTGCTTGCAGGGGAAAATGTTCTTACCATCAATGAAAAGCTATCCTTTTATATTCCTTATAAGGCTATTGCCCTCACTCTGGTTTCATTTTTGATTCTATTTATTCTCATCTCTTTTTTTATTTCTACCGTACTGCGCAGCGGGCAGCTGGTTACGCTATTAAAGGCAAACAAGCAAGCGAAAAGTGAGCCAAAGTCATCCTTCCTTCTTTCCATGCTAGTACCAATCTTGATTGGAGCAAGCTACTTTCTTAGTTTACGAGCCGATGGGACCGAGGCTATTTTTCTGCTCATTCCGGTTACGATCATGGTTTGCATCGGCACCTACCTGCTGTTTACACAGCTTAGCGTTTATATCATTCGGAAGCTAAAGAGTATGGAATCGATTTTTTGGCTCAAAACGAATATGCTGCTTTTTTCCGATCTCGCCTACCGCTTGAAGGACAACGCGCGTTCGTTCTTTCTGGTCGCTATTATCTCCACTGTCTCGTTTTGTGCGATAGGCTCGCTTTATGGATTTCAATCCATCATCGGAGGAGATCATGTTAAGGGAAATCCTTATCTATTCACCTACCGGACAACGACGGATGGTGATAGCAGCGAGCAAAAGCATATGGAGCAGATTGATCGCACACTGAAAGAATCGAACATCGCAAATGAAAAAGCAATGCTTAAGCTTGGTTATTACAAGGCCTCCAATAGCGATAAAATGATTGTAGTGGTTAAGCAATCCGACTATAACCATTTGGCCGAATTAATGAAAATAGATAAGATTAAGCTTTCAGGCGGCAAAGCAGCGGTTGTCGACTTTGGGTTGTCACGAGCGGGTAAAGCAATGCTTAACGAGCCATTTACGCTGGAGCCTAGTGCTGTGATTGAAGCCAATCGAGCTGTTGTATCGCCAGCGGTACATGGTTTCAGCGGCTATTTCATTGTATCGGATGAACAATTTGCAAAACTCCAGCCTCCAGTACAAGAGAGCCATTATTATGCATGGCATGGACCACTGCGGCAGAAAGAAGCCATAAAGGCAGGCGGTAAGCTTACGAATCTTATTCCCTATAGCGATAAATATGAGTTTTACGCGCTTGAATTTCAAAATTCCGTGTTAAGCGAGCGCTTTGGCCCGATACTGTTCATTGGTTTGTTTATCGGAATCGTGTTTTTTGTCTCCGCAGGCAGTTTTCTTTATTTCCGCCTGTACAGCGATTTGGATGATGACAGGCAGAAGTTCAAAGCGGTTTCGAAAATGGGCCTAAGCGACAAAGAGCTTGCAAAAATACTGAATCGACAAATTATATTGCTATTCTTTGCACCAATCGTGGTGGCATTAGTACATGGGGCTGTTGCCCTCATGACACTATCCAACATGTTTAAATACTCGCTGCTCAAGGAATCCATACTCGTGCTTGGCCTATTTTTTATCGTTCAAGTCATTTACTTCTTCATCGTTCGTTTCTTCTATATTAGGCAGGTAAAGATGGCACTTGCCTAATTGAGCATCATAAAGAAAGAGTGCTTCGGAGGCGATTACACCTTCAAAGCACTCTTCTTTATTTGTCTAATGCTTTAATGAGCAGGTCTGCATAAAACTGTGCTCCATGCTTTTTCAAATGCACGCCATCAGCGGCAAAAAAGTCCTTTTTCCCTTTGCTTGCTGTATACCAGTCTACAATGGTCACGTTCTCCGTCTTTTTCGCTGTGGCTGCGAGCATTTTATTTACGGAATCCTGCCATTTGCGCGGGACACGCGTATTGATGAATATGATTTGACGTTCTGTGCCTAACGTGTCAAGAAGCTCATTCATCTGTTTTGTCGTAAAGGCACCGTTCGTTCCGAGCTGAATGACAACCGTATTTCCAAGCTGGTCATTTTTTTTCAAGCCCTCGATCACATCTAATGCCTGCCCAAACTGTCTTCCTATTTTTCCATCAACCACGATACCCGGAACCAGCTTCTCTAGGAATGGTTCAGCATCCAATAGGACGGAATCACCGATTGCTGTCACGCTGTTTTGATCGATAGGGGTGACAGTCGGTTTGTCTGGTACAGGCTTCTGATTTTTATTTCCCTGTGCGGGATTGCTGGTTGGTTTGTCATTAACAGTTGGTACAGGTTTTGGCTTACTGCCATCGGTACCGTTCACAATGGTATCAACTTTCGGCTGCTCAGGATCGGTGATAGACGGTTCGGTTTTATCCTTACCTGTACCCGGAGCCGTATTAGATTGACCAGGTTGTTCCGTCGCTTGCGGAGGCGTTTGTTTTTCTGGTTCAGCTGGCTTCGGCTCGATCACAGCCTCATTTTGTCCAGTCTTGCCTTGTTCACGATCTTTGCCTGGAGCAGCTTCCTCCGAAACATTCGGCTTGGCGGGCGCAACTACAGAGGTTTCATTGTTCGTGCTATCGCCGCTGGCTGACTGCAAATTCACACTGCTTGTGCAGGATACGCTCGAGAATACAATGACAAGCACGGCGAGATAACTGCTAGCTTTTTTTAATCCAATCCGCTCCGTTATTTGCAGTTTAAACAGGGAATATATTTTTCCAAGCGCACCATGCCTTATAGGCTCCTCTATAAACCGCCAAGAAAGCTCAGCAAGTACGAACGTTAGGATTACTTGAATAAGTGCTCTTACAGGATGCAGCTCCCCACTCTCGGCCGTTGGAGTCGTTAACACGATAATTGGATAATGGTATAAATAAATGCCGTAGGAACGGACGCCGATCCATGCAAGCACTTTACTTCCGATTACATTTGCGAATTTACTTGCGGGATGGGCGAGTGCAGCCACGACAACCGCAGTAGCAAGGGAGAACAGCACCATGCCTCCGCGATATAGAAAAGAATCATACTCATTGGTCTGATTAATCATAACCAAAATGATGACGAAGCCGAACGTGCCTACAGCATCCATAAGCATGCGGCTGCGTGCAGACAAGGTCGATGACAGCTTCCAACTCGGCCAAACGATAGCAAGCGCTGCCCCAATGAGAAGGGCAAAGGCTCTGGTGTCCGTCCCATAGTAAACACGGCTTGGATCAACACCCGGCTGGTAAAGGAGTACCATTGCACTGGCTGATACCGCAGCTGCCGCCAGTGTCCACAGTGCAAGTTTGCCCCGTTTTGGAGAGAAGCGGATAACGGCTAACAGCACGAGGGGCCACAATAAATAAAATTGTTCTTCCACTGCAAGCGACCATAAATGGCCGAACGGTGAAGCGGGGCCGAAGCTCTCGAAATAGGAAACCTCATGGAAAATAAGATACCAGTTGCTTATATAAAGAAGCGCTGACCCGATATCGCCTTTTAGAGACAATAACCGGCCTGTATCACTAATCAACAGCCATAATGAAACGACAGCTATCATGAGGAACATCGCAGGCAGCAATCGCCTAGCTCGGCGAATAAAAAACGTTTTGAGATCTAATTTCTTGGAAGGATGAAGCTGTTTCAGCAAAATGTCCGTGATTAAATACCCAGAGAGGACAAAAAACATAGTAACCCCGAGCAGTCCGCCCGGTACCCATTGCAAGTTCAAGTGATAAGCAATGACGGCAAGAACGGCAATGGCGCGCAAGCCATCCAGTCCCGGCATATAGCGACTACTGTTGCCGATTGGTTTAGGCATGGCGGAATCCTCCTACATGAATTTGAATGGGGAGAATTGCAGCAAGGTCGATGAGAATAAGACGGTGGAAAAAGCGATGATTACGAATAATACCGATGGTAAAAATGGTGTTCAGCCCCTCTGGATGATGAATCGTTGTAAATCAATTATATGGCGGCAGCTAAAATAATTCGTAACAGAACAGTTACAAATCGGTATCAAACTGGAAACAAAAAAAATGAAAAGCTACAGAACGAATAAATGCATGTTTCCACCAGTAAAGGGAACCGTAACCACAAGTATTTTTTTGGGAGGTTCCCTAGATGAGAATCGTAAAATTTTGGATCGCTTCGTTTCTTGCGTTGTTGTTTATGACGAGTGGAGCAGATATTGCAGCGGCACCGAATGGGGAACAAGAACAACTTCTAAGGGCTGCTTTTGTGCGAAATGGCGAGCTTTGGCTAAAGACAGGTCAAGTGGAGAAGAAGCTTGTAAGCGGACCTATTGTGCGCAATCCCAAGTGGTCATTCGATGGAGAATGGCTTGCATATACGCAGGGAGATGCAGAGCAAGAGCTATGGGTGCTGCATTTACCAACAGGCAAGAGCAAGCTCGTCGCTGCAAATGTCGGCAAAAATTTTCAATGGGCACCGAAGAATAAGCTGCTGGCATATCAGATAAAGGATCAACTGCAATACGTTGATGCGAGCTCGCCGGACAAACCGCTTGGTTCCGCTGCAGCCATAGATAATTTCTCATGGCTGCCATATGGTAAAGGTTTTTTTGCTTCTTCACAGTCAGAGCTGCTCCCGGATGGATGGACGCCGATCCATCTTTATCAAATACCACTTCGTACAATGGACGATCCTCGCACCTATACAACCGTTCATGTGCTGCCAGCACCATCTGACGATTTTTTTGCGGTCGGCACGAGCGAGTTCAAATGGTCCGCTGATGGTCGATGGATCGCATTTCTTGCTAAGCCAACCGCGTCATTATCGGCCGATAGCAACATCCTTTGTGTGATTTCAACGGACGGCGTTGTATTTCGAACACTTGATGAGATGGTGAATAATCCCCAGTGGTTCTCATGGGCAAAGAGCGGCAGCCGGCTCGCTTACATTGCAGGGATCGGGCGCGAGGCCACCAGCAATAAACAGCTGAAGGTGCTGGAAGTAACCTCAGAGAAGGGGGCTGCGTACACGCCTAAGCATTTCGTTGATCAAGTATTTGTTTGGCAGGATTTGCAGCATATTATTGTGTCGAGAGCAGCGGAATCTAAGCCGGATGGTGATCAGCGCCGCGCAGCATTTCCTTACTTAGTGAGGGTGGAGCTGAATAATGGCGTGCAAAAACATTTGACAAAGCCCTCCCGAAAGCATGGCGCTTATAACCCGGTAGTTCTTCATTCGAAGCTCTTTTGGGTGAGGGATGATCACATTACAGCAAATGTAATCATGGCGGACATAGATGGACACCATGCAGTGGAATGGATAAAAGGTATCGACCAAGCAGATTCTTATTATGGACAATGGGACTGGTCTGAGGTGATTGCATTCTATTGAGTGCATCATAACGTATGCCGCAAAGATCAGAATATGCTCAATTGATAACCTATTCTACATGCTATAATATAAGGAGGTAATGAAGACAAGCTGGCTGAGGAACGCCCAGTTCAATTATAATAATTACTTAAACAAGGGAGTGGAACAATCAATGATTAGTAAAGTCGGTCAAATCATGCTGTATGTAGATAACCAAGATAAGGCAGTAGAATTTTGGACAGAAAAAGTAGGTTTTCAAGTCATTTCTGAAGAAAATAACGGCCAAGGGTTTCGATATATTGAAATTGCTCCTACAAAGGATTCAGAAACAASGATCATTCTACATAATAAGGAATTCGTTGCAAAAATGTCACCAGGATTAAATCTTGGTACACCATCTTTAATGTTTTTTACGGAACACTTCGAACAGCTGCATGGCGACTTGTCCAATAAAAGTGTCACTGTCGGTGACATTGTAACGATGCCTTCTGGAAGAGTATTCAACTTTGCAGATGATGAAGCAAACTACTTTGCTGTAATGGAGAAAAAGTAATATTCCCCTCCAATGTTAGTGTATTAGGAAACGAAAGCTCTATCAAACAGCGGCAGTCTTTCGAGACTGCCGCTGTTCTTGCAATGACAAGTTAATTCATGCTCTTTATTCGAACAATCCCTWCAGTTGATGCCGCGTCTTCGTACATAAAATATAAAGAATAATCTCCTGTTGTATAACTAATGCCATATTCATCATACCCGCCTTCAGAATTGCCTTCGGAATCTGGTTCTCCCAAAACCTTTTTAACCTCTTCTACAGATTCGTTTATTTTTATATCGATTACGCCTATCTTATTTTCGTCCCAAATATAGAAGTAGCAGTTATCATATTTTAAATAATCAGCATTTTCAAATCCAACCTCGTCAGGCTGTCCATAGGCTTCCTCTAGTTCGCTCCTAGAGTGGTTTAAATTTACTTTCAAGCCCTTAAGCTGCCCTTTTTCGGCTGTTTCTAGAAGCTCACTGTCGAGGCTAAATCGACACGAATTCCCTTTACCCGTTTCTATTTGAGGTGTTGCAGGTTCCTCGGCTTTCGTACAAGCAGAGAGGAGGAGCATCGATAGTAAAAGGCATATTCCAGTGGTTTTGCTTATCATTCTTATCATAGAAACGCCTCCAATAGTTCACTCGATATAACTATAAACGGGCCGAGTAAATGTAATGTTTCAAGAGCCTCGCGCTGTCAAGCTAGGTCAAGTGTACAAGATGTCTGAGGACTGGCTGAGAGAGGACCCTCTTTCTATGCTGAGACAAATGAGCGGTGTTGTGAAAAGGCTTGGTGAGTGAGGTGTGGTCGTGCTTGGCCAATACAGATAGAGCTCTGTTCATGAAGCACCCGCCACCTATTTGAAATATTTGCTAATTAATCAGACTGCGTAATAGGGGAAATGTTTCATCAATAAATTAAATTATGTTCGAGGTTTAGCAAGGCGGCGTCTAGTCTCATGAAGTCGTTGCATCTAAACAAAAAAAGGGATGCTCTTAAGCAAATAAATTCGCTTGAGAGCATCCCTATTTCTTATATCTGAACAAGCAGCAAAATGATAGATGATAAACATAAGCATGTGCTGACCAAGCATAGGAACATGACGACCTGCTTATGATTGAGGCCAGCCCGCAGCAAGCGATAATGCGCTTGGCTTGCATCTGCCTGATAGATCGCTTTGCCTTGCAGCATGCGTTTCACGACAACGAATATATTATCGAAGATCGGTACGCCGAGAGCGAGAATCGGGATAAACAATGACATCACGGTAGCTTGCTTAAACGCGCCGTCTAGTGCAATGACCGCCAAAATAAACCCAAGGAAGGTAGCTCCAGCATCGCCCATAAAGATTTTTGCAGGAGGTTTGTTATATCGCAGGTACGCAATGGTGACACCTACTAAAATAATAGCCATGATGGCGGAATTGGATTGTCCTTTGGCCAGTGCTACAACGAACAGCGTTACGGCAGAAATCGCCGAAAGCCCTCCAGCGAGCCCGTCCATGCCATCGGAGAAGTTAATGACCGTCGTTACGCCAAAGATCCACAAAATCGTAAGCGTAAACTGCAAAATAACGGGAAGCAGCACGTATTCTCCTGAAAGTGGATTGTAAAAGCCGGTAAATGCGATGCCAGAAGCATAAACGAGCACCGCTGCTGATATTTGGACGATAAATTTAGGAAGCGACGGAAAGTCTTTGCCTTTCGTCTTGTACCAATCATCTACCGTGCCGATGAAGAGAAGCAGTACGCCGCCTAGAAATATGGCGCCAGTTTGCAGGGAGAAATCTCTTGTGACGAGCAAATAAGTAAAGAAAAATCCGATGAAAATAACATAACTAGCAGTAAGAGGGATCGGTTCCCTATGAATTTTTCGCTCAACATCCTTGCGGGGCTTGTCCACAAAATCAAGACGGAAAGCCAGCTTTGCAAACGGAGGAATTAAGAAATAAACGATAGCAAAGGAAACTAACAAAGAGATTGCATATAAAATAATAGTCACCACCGTTAGTTAATGAAGGAACAACAGAATTATACAATTCGTGAAGAAAATTGTCGATTGGAGATTACATAAGTGAGAAGATATTAATCTTTAGAAGCTGCCTGCAGCACGCCCTTCATTACATAATCAAGATGCATCCTTCCTGCCCAGATTGAATAAAGATAAGCGATAATTTGTTTAAACGTATCGGCTTGTTGTTAATAGTTCAACTGATAAGGGAGCGATAGATATGAAGCTGGATTGTGCCATCATCGGCGGCGGGCCTGCTGGTTTAAATGCAGCGCTCGTGCTGGGCAGATCGCGAAGAGTTGTAATTGTATTTGATCACAATAAGCCTAGAAACGCGGTAACCCATGAGTCGCATGGCTTCATCACGCGAGATGGCATTGAGCCGCGCGAGCTTCGTCGATTAGCCCATGCAGATATTGCTCAATATCCTTCGGTTACCATTAAGCCTGATAAAGTGACGGAGGTGCAGCGAAGCGAGATGGGCTTCCATCTGATGACAAGCAACGGTGTTATTTATCACGCTCGTACGCTTATTTTGGCAGCAGGTCTGAAGGAATCTTTGCCTGCTATCCCCGGCATACGAGATTTTTATGGCAGAAGCTTGTTCAGCTGCCCGTACTGCGATGGCTGGGAGCTGCGTGATCAACCGCTCGTCGTCATTTCGGAGGGCTCGAATATTTTCAATTTGGCGAAAACGGTGTTTAACTGGAGTCGCAATGTAGTCGTTTGTACGAATGGAATGAACAGCCTTAGCTCGCAGCAGATCGGTCAACTAGGCCAAAGAGGGATTCAAGTGACGCAGCAAAAAATTAAAGCTCTCCATGGCGAGAATGGCCGCCTTCATCGTATCGTATTTGCGAATAACACCGAGATTGAGCGCACAGGCGGCTTTGTTACGCCATCATGGGGCCAAGCAGCGCACTTCGGGGAGGCGCTTGGCTGTGCGATGACACAGGCAGGCGGCTTCGTTACCGATGATTACGGCAGAACGAGCATAAGGGGCATATATGCAGCTGGCGATTCTTCTATTATTGTACCTGCACAGCTTGTTGTCGCAGCCGGAGAAGGCAGCAAAGCTGCCATTGGGGTCAATACCGATTTGTCGCATCAGGATTTTGGATTTTAGCAGCTGAAGTGAGCGTTTATAAACGCAGCAGTATCGTTATACCTATTAAGGTTTTTTTGCTAAAATAAGGATCAGTTAATAGACATCGTTGTTACATCCCTACTCATTATGGGTATTGGTGTTGGACTGAATTAATTAGACGGCTCTAAAAGTATAGAGAGTGTTAATTATCAGCGAGAAAAGGAGGGATCATATGTTAGAAAAACTGCATCCAGACGATCATGTTTTAAATCAATTTCCATTTATGCGAGATGAGCTGCAATATAATCTGATTCATTTGATTACGGCATTGGAAGGCGCAACGAGCTTGAAGACGTCTGACGGACGGCTGCTCTTTGCAGGTTCGCCTGGGCATAACGCTTGGTTATGGCTATCGGAGGATATGACGGAAGAGCGCAGAGACATGCTTATGCAGGAGCTTATCGCTTATTACGAAGGAACGGATTTGCCGGGTATATGCGGAGCTCCGTCTACGGCAGAACCGTTCGCGAAAATGTATGCGGAGGCGAACCAGCTGCAATATCGTGCTTATATGTTGATGACTGCTTATTCATGCCCAAAGGTGATTAAGCCCATGAAGGTAAAAGGGAAAATGATTCAAGCAACGCGCCAGCATGTAGAGCTTGTCGCTGAGTTTTTGGCTGGCTTCTCTGAGGACGCGTATGGGGCGTCGGTTATACCTGCCAGTCAGATGCCCGCTGCAGAGGGAATGGTTATGAGAGGCAATTTATATTTCTGGTCTGTTGATGAGCTGCCAGTAGCGATGGCCAACATCGCACATCGATCTCCGCGGCACGGACGGATCAATGCGGTTTATACGCCGTCTGTCCTTCGTAGAAACGGCTATGCCAGTGCGGTCGTAGCGGGAATTTGCGAAATTTTGGAGGAAGAGAACAGGGAGCCGATGCTGTATGCGGATAATAAAAACCCTGCTGCTAACAAAGTCTATCAAAATATAGGTTTTGTCCAGAGTGGACCGATTGCTGAAATTAGATTTATGTAGATGCAAAAGCTTAGAAAGTAGGAACTGATTTGAAGATTGATCGTTTACTCGCGATGACGGTACTGCTTCTTAACCGGGGACGAATAAGCGCCAAGGAGCTGGCGGATCGTTTTGAAGTATCAACAAAAACAATTTACCGCGACATGGATACGTTAAGCCAGTCCGGCATTCCGGTATTGGCTCATCAAGGGACAACGGGCGGGTTCGAGATTATGGAGCAATATACGCTGTCTCGTCACTATCTAACATTAGCAGAAATCTCGTCGCTTATAGCAGCCGTCAAAGGCATAGGTACCGCATTAGATGATGCGACCTATGCTGGTTTGCATGAGAAGGTAAGAGCATTGCTGCACAAATCGGATAAGCTTCAGAACGATCACCTTGGAGATAGCTTGGTTTTTGATTTGAACCCTTGGGGACAGGGACCAGCAGCGCGCGACAAGGTAAACTTGTTCAAGAAGGCGATTGAAGAGACGCGGAAGGCGGGGCTCAGCTATATTAACATGAACGGCTCGGAGACGGAGCGAGTGATTGAGCCGTATGCGCTCATTTTGAAGGGGAACATATGGTATTTGCAGGCTTATTGCACGCTTCGCGAGCAGTTTCGCGTGTTCCGTTTATCGCGCATACAGAAGCTGAATCTATTGTTTGAGCAATTTGAACGCCGCGAGACTCCTTCGCTGGACAGTTACGCATGGGATGTAGAATGGTCGAAAAATGCCGATACCAATGTAACGCTTATTTTCCAGCCGCAGGTGCGCCACCGTGTAGGAGATGCTTTCCATCCGGATCAAGTGACTGTATTAGCGGATGGAAGCTTGCGTGTGGAAGGCAAGCATACGATAGATGACTGGTTTTATGGGATGCTGCTAAGCTACGGTGATCAGGTTAAGGTTGAGCAGCCTCAGGCTCTCGTGGAGGAAATCATTTTGCGAGCTCAAAATATTGTTAACCGTTATAAGAACTAAGACAGACAGCTGTCCAGTTTCCTACGGTAAAATAAGATCATACCAAGGAAATGGGGAAACAGCAGATGAATGATACCATTGCAGTAAAACCAGCAGTTACGCTTATAGGGGTAACAACGCGCACGACGAATGCCCAGGAAGCGGGAGCAAACGGACTTTTGTCCAGTCTATGGGATTCTTATTTCACCAGCGGTATCTCAGAACGAGCACAGGTGAATAACGGTCATCTTATCTATGCGCTGTATACGGATTATGAAAGTGATGCTAGTGGAGCCTACACGGTGCTTATTGGGCATGAGCGGGCAGATGCACAAGCCGAGCTGCCGGATGGACTAGAGCAAGCGACGGTTCCAGAGGCTAAATTTATGGTTTTTAAAACGAAGAAGGGTCCCGTTTATGAGGTTGTAGCGCAAGCATGGGGCGAGATTTGGGCGTTTTTCGAGCATTCGTCTATTGAGCGCACTTATGGCGGCGATTACGAGCTGTATGACGGCCGGACCTTTGACCCTGCGAATGCGGAAGTCGACATCTACATTGCGATAAAATAAAAAAACGGTTGTCCTATTGGCTGATTCAGCTGAAAGGACAACCGTTTTTTGTATTCTTTGCTGATGGTTCAATTACTCTGCTTGATAATCCTGAACGAGAAGCTCCAGAGCGCCCGTTTCGGGGTCGAGTATAAAGCCGTGAACTGGAATGGCTTTTGGGAAGAGAGGATGCTTACGAATCAATTTGACGCTGTGCATGACGCCTTCCTCGGAGCTTGAGAAGCCACGAAGGAATTTATCCATGCGTATGCCTGAATTTTCGAGCGTTTCGATGGCAAGCGGATCAATGCCATGCTCTTGGAATTTGCTGACCATGCCTTCAGTATTGAGGTTGGTCATACCGCAGCCATGATGGCCAATGACGAGAACCTCGCGAGCCCCAAGCTCGTACACGGCGATGAGGATGCTGCGCATCGCGCTTCCGAACGGCTGAGTCAGAATGGCGCCAGCATTTTTAATAAATTTGGCATCGCCATTTTTTAAATTTAATGCTTTTGGCAGAAGCTCTACAAGTCTAGTGTCCATACAAGTAAGGACTGCAATCTTCTTATCAGGAAATTTGTCAGTCAAATAGGCTTCATATTGTTTTTCCTCAACAAATTTCTTATTAAACTCCAATATTTGCGGAACCATGGACATATAATTGCCTCCTAACCCAAGATCGTTTTTCTATTGTTTATTTTATTATTCATAGAAAAAGGGGGCTAGTCAAATGTTTTACTAGTGAATTAATCCGCTCTGCTTTGCTTTTTCCAGCATTTTGGTAGAATAGCGGTTAATCCATTTCTTCAGAGCTAGGCCAATCAGCAGTGCAGCAC